>NC_011250.1 GCF_000019685.1 Borrelia duttonii Ly | reverse complement strand
GGAACTACCCCATCTTTTTTATTAACTTTATAAGTCAACATTTTTTAATTACCTTTTCTTCAGTAACTACAACATCAGAAGATACCTTATCATCACTTTGGGCAAAACTAACAACAACACAAACAAAAAATAACATTACAATTAACACTTATTTCATAAATACCTCTAAAAAACTACTTAATATCTTTAAGACACCAAACCATTATATATCGTATCTTGCTTTCTTCTGGTATTCCATTATCTCAATTCACCAAAAAAAATTTTACTATCACTAATTATACACATGATACTATTACTTACACATCATCATCCAATTTACAAATTAGAAATCATACTTTGGTCAACTCCACACTCATTATAAATGCTATTTATTTCCTAAAAAAACATAAGTTTAATATTATTTATATAAAACTTAATCGTATTCTCAAAAAATTATTTCTTGCAAATATAACTACTAAACATTATGAATCCATCTTAAAACATCCAAAATACAAAAGTATCAAACTTGTAAGTAGGCCTACTTCACAAATAGTCTTGAAAACTTAATTTTTATTAATTCATTTGAAAATTTACGTATACATACTGCAAATAGTTTACAATTTTTTATAAAAAATATATTTATCTATAATCATTAGTACAAAAATATTTTTTAAAAATTAAACCTAAAAAAATTATTTATTTCACTACATAACAACATCTTAATGTTATATAGTACAAATATTACATTATCTGCATTCAATAACAAAATTTTACTATCACCAGACTCACTAGACTTTTTTACATTTTTAATATATACCTATATTCACACTGTAAATGAGCACCATGAAATCTCTTCAAATGATTAAAGTACTTTGTGTAGATTAAAATTTGCTTTTATAATTAATTATCTTTTTCCACAATCGTACAACTATAAATAAACTATACATTTATAATCCATACAATTTTATACAAAAAAACCGAATATTTTTGATTAGAACATATGCATCAATCAAGTAACACATCATTAACAAAAATTACACCTCCCTCACGATTACAGAAAGAAGTGTGCGCATTATCAATTACTGCAATAAAAGTATAATAATATAGAAGTAGAAGAAAATCCAAATTTATCTCTAGATTTCCTCCTATTATTCTTAATTTTAAGTTAAGTAATTTAATATCTATCTTATTATTAATTAATTATTTTTGGCTTTCTTACCTTATCTACTTCTTTTTTCACTTTCTCAAGTATATTCTTTACTGCTTTTTTAATTACATCTTCCACTGCCACTAATAGTTTATTTACTGCTGTTATTCCTGCTGATTGTACCGCTTTTTCATCGTTATTTGCATTATGAGCAGCTAATTTACCGTCTTTAACTAATGAACGTAATGCTATTCCTCCACTCACTGCACCTGCTAAAGCTGCATTTTGTGCCAAATTAGCTGCTTGACCTCCTCTTGCAAAAGAAACGGCACTTGTATTTGCAGTTGCATTAACTCCTCCCACTTCTGCATCACTTTCTCCTGATTCAACAATAGCTGCCAATATTTCTTTCCCACTTACTGATGATACTATTGCTGCTGCTTCTAATCCCGATGCCGCTCCTGCATTAGCGTCCTTAGCCAAAACTCTAGCCCCATTTTGTGGAGTAGTTCCTCCTACTCTCGCAGTAGCTATTGTTACATCACTTTTTTTTGGTTCTTCAACCTGTTGTGTCTTAGCTGTGTCAACTATCCCTTTTAATGCTTTATATGCTAATTTTAATGCATCTAAATTTGCTGTCACCCCATTTTGGTTGTTTCCAACCTCAACTACCTTATTACCATCACCTATATCCTTTAAAGCCTCTATATGTCCTTTTAATGTTGTCAATATCCCCTTAGCTGATGCAATAGCTTTATCTAATTCTGATTCTTTTCCTTCTTTAACTGATTCTTTACTCTTATCCCCAATTTTTACTAATTCTTGCATAGCCTTATCTATTCCACTTGCTAATCCTGTAAAATATTCTCCCACTTGATTCCTAGTTGTATCTGCAGTGACACGCAATCCCAAGACACTTGATACCAACTCTATAAATGAATAAAATGCATGCTCCGCACTTTTTTCTACTTCCATCATCACTCCTCTTAACCCACTCCCGTCTCCTCCTGCTGCTCCTTCTCCTTCCTTTATTCCTCCCCCACTATTACATCCCATCATCATCACCATCATCAATATTATTCCCTTCATTCTCATTCTCTTTACTCTCTCTCTATCCCTCTCTTCCCTTTTATTTCTCCTTCTTTTACTTCTCTATTCATTTTCTTCGCCTCCTTATTTTTTCTTTCTTTTTAGCTTTCTTATAGCCTATCTCTCAAGGATTAGAAGGAAAAAATATGACTGAATACTGCAAATAAAAAAAGAGAGCTTTATTGCTCTCTCTACTAGCCTTTTTACCTAATAATTATTACATAAACTTTATTATACTAATTCACCTATTAATTAGCCTTAACTTTAGATTCAGAACCCTCTCCTTGCTTAATCTCTACTAACACCTTGTTTATCTCTTTTAATCCCTCATCCACTCTATTCCTGATTGCTACCACCAACGTACTTAACACCTTATTACTGTTAATGTTGTATTTCCTGTCCTTAGTTCTAGAACACCTATATATATAGCTGACTTTACTATTGCTTGCAATGAATCAAAGGCTTTATTTAATCTATCATCAACTGGTTTTATTCCTTGTTGATCATTTTCTGCCCAACCTACCAATTTGTCATCACCTACTTGCCCTAATAATTCTAAATTCCCTTTTAATCTGCTTAAAGTAGTCTTTAGCAGTATCAACTGCCGCTCTTATTCCCTTATTTAATAAACCTTCTTTACCAAGATTTGCCGATGCTTTTACTGCTACTTTCTCTTAATTCTTCTGATGAAACACCTATCTTTTCTCCTAGACTGTTAAAGTACTTACCTACATCTTCTTTCTTTGTATCTTTACCTACATTAAATCCCAAACTCCCTGACACTAAACTCTAAAAATACAAAAATGCATCCCCGGCACTCCTCCCTACTTCCCTAATACTTTTAGATCTCTTGCATTATCCACTTCTTACTTTACTTTCTAAAATACATTCTTTACTATCCTCTTTACTATTTCTTCTACTATTCCCAATAATTTATTTACTACACTTAATTCTACTAATTGTGATACTTTGTCATCATCAATACTATGTGAGGCTAATTTACCACCTTTTACTAATGAACGTAGAGCTATCCCTCCTGCTTAATACCATCATCAGATTTATCTTATTGTTTTACTGTAGAGAAGATAAAGAAAACTAAAAATTTTACATTAACTAATAACAAAACAAAAACTAAGAGTACTATACTCTCAGCTTTATATTTATTAACCTTATTTCCCCAGTTACTTACCCTTCAATCAAAAAACTAATCTTAATATATTCTTATAAGATTGTATTTAACTACTTATCAATTCCCAACAGTATCAGGTCTCACAGGTTCTTCTATAAGCTTCTTGATTGAATCATCTAATTCCTTTTTAGAACTAGCCATCAAAATATCAATTGATGTATTTAGTTTATCAAGCTCATCTCTCCCCTTAGTTTTATCAGCATTATCTTTAAGAAGAGCCTTCTTCGAATCAGCATCACTAGCACCTTCCTTATCAAATTCAGCAGTAGAACTCTTCAATTTATTCAAAAACGCTGTACTTTTAACTTTAGCATCATTAACCTTTGTACTTAAATCACTAGAAAGTCCCACTTTTCCTGCCAACGTTGCTAATTTAGCATCCACAGCTTCTATCACACTATATGCTCCTGCAATTAATGCTCCATTATGATCAGCTATATCACCAAGACCAGCAGCTCCAACTTTCTTCCCTATAGCTTTAGCCAACTCATCAACCGACTTAACTAAAGTATGAACCTCTTTAACACTTTCTGCAAACTCCACCGCATCTCTTATCTTTTTACTTACCACCTTTAAATCTATTACACTCCCATCTCCCTTCCTTCCTTTCCCTTCTTCTCCTGTCCCTTCTCCACTTACTCCTCCACTATTACATCCCATCACTATCATCATCATCACCATCATCATCATTAATATCACTACTCTTACTTTCCCCTCTTCTTTTTTCTCTCTCCTCATTCTTTTCGATTCCTTGTTTTTTTATTAAGGATAAGGAAGACACAAAAAATAAAACGAATACAACTATGAATGAATGGACAAACGAAAATTCATAAGAACATTTTAAAAACCAAAAATAATAAAATGAATCATATAAAGCAATATATCCCTACTTCACTATAAAATAAAAGAGACAAATAACTTAACTCTAAGTATCCTCATCAGTATCTTTAATTTACAACTTTATTTATTTTCTTAAAGTTATTATCCTAATTGAATATCTTGGTATTTATATAATTTAACTTCTTTAAATAGTAGATTTAATTACAAGTTCTGCCATTACATCCGATACCATTTTATTAGAAGCCCTTAATAATTCATCTATTGCTATCCTTTCTTTTTCTAATTTTTTCCGTACCTCCTTTTTTCTGATAAGTGACAAAGTAGTTAATTAGCTTTTACAAGAAAAAAAATAAAAGCTAAGAATACTACACTCTTAGCTTTATAGCTATTGATTTTATTTGCTCCGGTTACTTACCTTCCAAGTAAAAAACTAATTTTACAATAACATCCAAATTCTTTATCTCTTACCTTATTAAGATTGACCATCCGTTGCTGCAACATTAACAGGATTTGTAAGTTCATTAATTGCAGCTTCCACTGCAGCTTGAGCAGCTGTTATTAACTCATCAACTGCTGTATTGAGAGATTCAAGCTCAGTTACTCCTTTATTTTTAGTAGCATTTGTTACAAGTAAAGCTGCTTTTGCATTATCATCACTAGCATCTTCCTTCCCAAGATCAGTATGTTCTGTTTTTAATTTATTTGAGAATGATTCACCACTAGTTTTCGCAGCAGTAACCTTTGCCTTCAGTGTAGCAGAAAGTCCAGCCTTACCCTCTAATACCGTCAACTTACCATTGATATCCAACGCAATATTATATGCTCCTGCAAGCAATGATCCATTCTTACCAGCCATAGTATCAAACTTTCCATCTGACTTAATCTTCTTCCCAATAGAACCAGCAAGAGTATCTACTGACTTAACTAAAACATGCACTTCTTTTACTTTCCCTGCAAACTCCACCGCATCTCTTATCTTTTTACTTACTACCTTTAAAT
Organism: Borrelia duttonii Ly; assembly: GCF_000019685.1. NCBI lineage: Bacteria > Pseudomonadati > Spirochaetota > Spirochaetia > Spirochaetales > Borreliaceae > Borrelia > Borrelia duttonii. The sequence goes on along the minus strand of NC_011250.1, from coordinate 35,110 downwards.
CTATTACACTCCCATCTCCCTTCCTTCCTTTCCCTTCCTCTCCTTCCTTTATTCCTCCCCCACTATTACAAAAGTATTCGGTTTATTATATAAAATTGTACAAACAAAGATAATATGGTGATGGGATAATGAGAACATTTTAAAAAAATCACAAATAATAAAATTAATCATATCAAGTCATATATCTCTATTTAACACACTATAAAATAAAAGATACCAAAAGCTTCACTCTTAGTATCTTCACTTTATGACTTTATTTTTCTTACTTATTTACATAACTTTGCCTATTTATTTTGACCACCAGAACCACTATTCTAAGATGCTACAGTAGTAGCATTAATATTAATTTTCATTGCTTCTTTTACACTCTTAAGTCCTATATCAATACTTCTTCTTATTGCTACTGTTAATATATCTAATGCTTTAGTTACTGCACTTATTGCCGCATCTTTAACTACAATAATAGCATCTTCAGCATTAGCCTGACCAGCAAATTTACCACCCTTTGCCATTGCTTTCAATGCTATAGCTCCCGCTATAATAACATCTTTCTTAGTAGATGGCTTATCATCATCTTTAGCATTTGCCAATTTATAAGCACCACCACCAACTTTAATCATAGCTTGTAAAATATCAGCACCAGTTACTGCTCCTACTGCTTTAGCTGCATCAGCTGCTGATTTTTTTGCATTAGTACCAGCAGCACCAGCATTCGTACCATTAAATAACTTTCCTGCTTCATCATCAGCAGCATTACCACCAGTTCTGTCAGTCTGCCCATCTAAAGCTTTTTTCTCAGTACCAGCAACAGGATTTCCTTCTTTAAGGACTACATCCACAATACCTTTAATTCCATTTATTAATTTATCAACTTCACCAACAGTACCACCAACAGCAGCATTGGCCATATCACCAAGTAGACCACTAGCATCTCCAATTGCCTCACTTGCTGTCTTTGCTCCTTCTATTATCTTATCTAGTTTACTCTCAATTAATGTTTTCACCGCAGTAGCAGTAGCCTCAGCATTCGGATTCTTTTCTTCCTTCATCTCACTAACAATTTTATTAAGAGCCCATCCTTTATCCCTTGCACAGTACCCTGCACTGTCTTAAAATATTTCCCTACATCCGATTTCTTACTCTCAACACTCAACCCCAATACACTCCCTACCATATCCCCAAAAGAAGTGAAAACATTCAAAAATTCATTACTTACATTAACTAATGACTGCAAAAATTTATTCTTCCCTTCCTCTGCTTATAACACTCAATTATTATTCCTCTCTTTTTTATCCCTTCTCTCGCCTCTTTTATCCTTTCTGCTTTTTTTCACCTGCATATTCCCTTCTTAGCCTCCTATTTTTTATTTTTTTTATTTAGCTTATCTTCAAATACTAGTAAGACACTCAAAACAAAATAAGACAAATAACCAATGAACGAATAAATAACAATTCATAAAAATATCTATATAAAAATTGAACATTGATTTTATTATCATCTATTACAAATTTGAAAATAATAAAGTTAAGACCTATTTTTTATAGTATGAAATTTATTTGTACAATTTTATACAATAAACTGAATATTTTTAACTAGAACATTTTAATAAAACCAAAAATAATAAAATTAATCATATAAAGCAATATATTTCTATTTAACACACTATAAAATAAAAGATACCAAGAAATTACTCCCAATATCTTTTTATCTCTATTAACTTTATTTATTTTATTCAAGTTATTATTCTTGAATATTTTGGTATTTATATATTAAGTTATTTTACACAGCAGGCTTAACTGTAAGTTCTCCTATTAATGCTTCTATTGCATCTGTAGAAAGCTTTAACAATGCATCTATTGCCGTATTAAGCTTAATCAATTCAGCAACTCCTTTATCACCATCCGTTTTGCCAATTCTATCTATAGCTTTCTTTGTATCATCATCAGAAGCATCTTTTTTACCAAGTTCAGCATTACCACTTTTCAACTTATCCAAGAATGCCTTACCTTCTGTTTCAACAGCAACAATCTTTCCTTTCAATTCATCAGAAATGTTATCTGTTGTTTCTAATCCTTTTAACTTAGTGTTTACAGCAGATATCACACTATGCACTCCTGCAATTAACGATCCATTTTGACCAGCTTCATCAGCAAGACTACCATTAGCATCAATCTTTTTGCCTATAGCTTTAGCCAACTCGTCAACCGACTTAACTAAAACATGCACTTCCTTTACTTTCCCTGCAAACTCCACCGCATCCTTTATCCTTTTACTTACTCCCTTTAAATCTATTACACTCCCATCTCCCTTCCTTCCTTTCCCTTCTTCTCCTGTCCCTTCTCCACTTACTCCCCCACTATTACATCCCATCATTACTACTATCCTGTTATAAATAGAAAAATGTTTTTCTTTTGTCTATATCACTTAATTATTTATTGAGAAGTAAGAACAAATTCAGTAGTTACAGAAATATCTCCAGGATTAATTTTTATTGTTTTTTTTAATTGCCTTAAATCATGCATTAATTGTTTCTATTATTAAAAAGAAAAATATATTCCCTATTTGCCTAACAAAGAACAAGAAAAGTGTTTCCTTTAAATGACTTTTTAGTATTTATTTCGTAATCTTATCTAAAAAAGATGCTCTTTTAGCAAGAAAGCATCTTTTTTTTATAATTTTATTATTTATGTATTAATTTTATTTTACTGGTTTTATTTAAGATTATTTCTTATCAGGACCAACTACAGTCTTTTCAATTTCAGTATTAAGTTTCATAGATTCCTTCACAGTTTTTAGTCCTTTATCTACTGTTTTTCTTATTGCTATAGTTAGTGTATTTAGTGCTTTATTAACTGCACTTACAACCGTATTTTTTACTCCAATATTATATTCAGCAGCAGCTGCACTAGGACCAGCAAATTTACCATCTTTTGCAATTCCTCTTAACGCTATTGCTCCTGCTATAGTTCCATCTTTAGCACTAGCTAACTTAGGATCACCTTTTTTAACTATAGCTTGTAATATGTCAGCACCACTTACCGATCCAACAGCTTTAGCTGCATCTGTTGCTGACTTCTTTGCATTTTCCGCAGTACCTGCATTAGCAGTATCAAACAATTTTCCTGCCTCACCATCAGCAGCAGCACCTCTTGCAGTAGAACCATCACTAGCCTTCTTATCATCCCCAGCATCATGTTTCCCCTCTTTTAGTACCACTTCTACTATATTTTTAACTCCTTCTACTAACTTAGTAACATCACCAGCAGTACCTCCAGCATTATCAGCTGCTACATTTCCAATTAGTTCACTAGCATCTCCTATCGCCTCACTTGCAGCCTTTGCTCCACCAATTATCTTATCTAGTGTTTCACTTAACAATTTTTTTACCGCACTCTCAGTAGCCTCAGCATTAGGATTCTTTTCTTCCTTCATTTCGCTAACAATTTTATTAAGCCCATCCTTTATCCCTTGTACAGTATCTTGAACCGTCTTAAAGTAATTCCCTACATCTGACTTCTTTGAATTAACATTCAACCCCAATACACTCCCCACCATATCCCCAAATGAAGTGAAAACATTCAAAAATTCATTACTTACATTAACTAAAGATTGCAAAAACTTATTCTTTCCTTGCTCTGCTTCCACCACACCACTATTACATCCCATCATCACCATCATCATCACCATTAATATCACTACTCTTACTTTCCCCTCTCCTTTTTTCTCTTTCTTCATTCTTCTAGCCTCCTTATTTTTTATTTTTTTCTAGCTTATCTTTAAAGGAGTAGAAGAAACAAAGATGTTTATATGAAACACAATTCATCAAACTATATACAATACTGCAAATAAAAAAAGAGAGCTCTTTTGCTCCCTTTCCTTTATCAATATACTCTTATCCAATAATTTCAACTATATTCAATATATACTAATTCACCTACTAATTAGACTTAACCTCAGAACCTTCTACTTGCTTAATCTCTCCCAATACCTTATTTATCTCTTTTAATCCTAAATCCACTCTATTCCTTATCGCTATTACCAAGGTACTTAACACCTTATTTACTGCACTTGCTACTACTCCATTTACTGCTTGTACTGATTTGTCTTCATTTTTAGCCGCAAATTTGCCTCCTTTTGCCATTCCTCTTAATGCTATCCCTGCTGCTATTACTGCATCTTTCTTTGCTGAATCTACTGTAATTTCCTTCTTGGCATTATCCTGTTTAGCAGCAGCAATCTCAGCAGCATTTTTTACTTGATCAATCTTAACCTCAGCATCAATCACCTCATCAGACTTAAAAATAGCCTGAAGAATATCAGTCCCACTTACTGCTCCTATCGTTGCACTTGCTGCAGCTGCTACAGCATCTGTCCCATCATCTTTATTCCCACTAAATAACCCACCAATTGATTTTTGTTGTTCCCCATCAGTCTTTGTAGCAATAGCATTGCCTTCATTTTCTTTTAATACTGCTCCAACAATTCCTTTTATTCCTTTTACAAGAACATTTACTACATCTTTGTCAGCAGAAACAGCAGCCTGGTCTTTAACAGCATTACCTATAGCATCACTACCACTAGCACCCCCAGATGCTTCTTTTGCTCCTGCCTCAATCTTATCAATTGTTGTGATAAATTCATCAACCTTTTCTTTTACTTTTTCATAATGTCCATTCTGTTCCAAAATTTTATTTAATTTTGCTTTTGTTGCTTTCATTGTCTCTGAAATTTTAGTAAAATAAACCCCAACATCCGATTTTTTTGTTTCCGCTTTTATCCCCAACGTCCCTGTAATCATATCCCCAAAACTCACAAATACTTCCAAAAATCCTTTCCCTAAATTTACCATCTCACTCAAAAACACTTTCTCTGGATCCTTACCACCACTATTACATCCCATCACTATTATCATCACCATCACTATCCCTTTTACTCTTCTCACTCTCATCTTCTCCACTCTCCTTTCTCTCTCTATTTCTCTCATCTCTTTCATTTCCCCTTTTATTTTCCCTTCTTTCATTTTCTTGCCTCCTTGTTTTTTTAGCTTTCTTTCATAGCTTTTCTTAGAAAACAAACAAAAAAGTCAATAAATGATGATTTATATGAATATTATTCATACAACATATACAATACCGCAAATAAAAAAGAGAGCTTCATTGCTCCCTTTGCCAAAATTTTTACATAATAACTTAACTATATTTCAATATATACTAATTCACCTATTAATTAGATTGATTTTAGAATTGTGTCTAATTTTACCTCCAACCTATCAACCTTATTTAACCTTATTTAACCTTATTTAACCTTATTTAACCTTATTTAACCTTATTCAATATACAAAAAATAACTATAGATCAATTTTTTATTCTTGCTAAAGAAATAGCAAAAATTATAAAAATTGCAAAAAAAATTAAACCTATTCTTTATATAGAAGAAATATTTACTTATTTAAATTTACTTTATAAACAATGCATATAGCATAGATATTAATGCTATAAATATTCCTACATTAATGGTAATAATAGTCCCAAACATCCAAGCATGTAATTTTAATTTACTATTAAGTTCCACTTTATTCAATTCAATATCTTTCCTAACAATACCTATCTTATTATCAAGCTCCGTAAATTTAGCATCTATTTTAGTATCAAGGTCTTTAATATCTGATTTTAGGTTATTTTCAACAGTATCTATTTTGTTATCAAGTTCTGTAAATTTAATATCTATCTTAATATTTAAATTATTCTCTACGGTATCAATCTTAGTATCAAGTTCTCTAATCTCAGCCTTTAAACCACGCTCTAATATTTCCAGTTTAAGGTTAAAATTACTTTCTAAATATTGAAGATCTTTAGTAGTAAGCTCATTTTTATAATATCTATAAGACAAATCATCTGCAATCTCTCTATTAATACCCGCTTTTACAAGCTCATTTAGTACCATCTGTCTAGTAATTACAGGTTCCATTTGCATATACTCCATAAAGAATCTCCTTATGTAATTATTATACAATAATTTATAAGCTAAATGAAAGTAAATTTAGTAAAATGTCGACTTCTATCACGATAATTTAAAGACAAAATTAAATATGCTGCTGATAATGCATCAAGAGCATCATCATGAACTTTGCCATTTCCATTATATGAATAAATATCACTAAATACAGAACTACTACTATAATCTAATAAATGCATCTTGTTATAAGTAAATGGTGTTAATAAAGAAACAATTCTTGCGTATTTATCTGTTTTAGGTCTTGTTGGTGCAATTCTAAAGTAATTTTCCATATTATCTCGAAGTCTAACATATTCACATGCAAAAGCCCCAGCTCCTTTAACATCATCTCTATCCTCAATATAAAGTGTATTAACATTTAAATTCTCCATTATTACCTTTATTGTATTCATAACATATGGATCAACAGCTGGTTTTTAATCTTGAAATATAAATGCATAATACTTATCCGACACCTTCTCTAAAACACAAAGAGAAGTATTATCTCCACCATATAAATTAACCCTTAAAGAATTGATTTCAAAATATGACGTATTTGAATATTTGGGAACAAAAGGTATTTTAAGCATATTAGCAAGATTTTTAAACTGGCCTGTAACATTAATTTCTAATGCTTTCTGTGAGTTGCCTAATATAAAATTATTGGTATCTTGACTATAAAGATGCCTATTTTTAAGTAAAGTTTTTAAGAATAAATAACAAGCCAAAAATGTTTTACCACTTGAAATTCCACCTGATAAAATAACTTTGTTTTGATTATTCTTTTCAATAGCACTTAACACTTTACGTTGTTTTTTAGTTAAGAACCTGTTTTCAAAGCTTTTAAAATCAACAAATACTGGTTTTGGTTTAATAAAAGACGCAATATCAATCCCAAATTCACGCTTATATTCCCTTTGCATATACTTAAAAATACTACTACTATATATATCCATTTACTTATCCTCCAAACTTAAATCTACTCTCATCTAAGTCTGCAATTTTGAGTTTCTTCATTGTTTCATAACATAATTTCATTGTTTTATCTTCTTTCTCACGTTTCAAATCTTTAAGCTTAATCTTCTTATCTTGAAGTTCTCTACTATTTCCTTTATTTTGAATCATTTTAATCTCTCTCTCCAATAGATTTATTTCTTCTATACAATCCTCAAGTTCTAATTCTAAATAATTATTAAATGCCTTCATAAACTTAAGTCCAAGTTGACTTTTCGTTATACTAAATTGACTTCTAAGCTCACGTGCTTTGGCATTGGTTTCAAGTACTCAATCTAAGATACTATTAAGAGTAGTTTTACAAATGGTTACTTTATTATCACTATAAAACTCTTGCTGATTATCTTTACTACTTTCCCATTTTTGTCTCATTTTACTTACATTAGCTCGTGAAACACAAAGCTCTTTCGCTATTTCAGCATCATTTAATCGACATTCTTCAAAATACATGGCATAATCTTCATATGCTCTTTTTACTTTATTCATATCTCTTCAACCTTATAATTTAACAAAAATTAATTTTAGTTAACATAAACTTTATAACAAAACATTAAACTTTCAAAGTTTAAAAGGTTATTTTGAAAGTAATAGTGATAATTTAGAACAATTTAAAGATCAAGCATCAAGTAATTGTGAAATAGAAGAATAAAGATAAAATTAAAAGCAAATCTTTTTTTTTAAAATTTCTATACAAACCAAAATAACTAATAGTATACTTAAAAACAAGGAGAATATTATATGTATAAATATCTAAAACACATACTAATTTATAGTCTAATACTAATTTATTCTTGTGCAGATAAAGTACACGAAGGAAAAGGTTTAGCACTAACTACAAACTCACAACAAACATATAAAACTAAGAATTTCAATACCATTATTCATAGATTTAACAAATATGCAGAATTAGCAAGAGAAGCAATCAAAAAACATAAAAGCGGTAAAGACATAAGAAAAGATTTTGACGAAATACAAACGTACGTAGAAAACTATGATAAATTGATTTCTTGGATTGAAAAGAATCCCGATAAAAAGAAAGAACTAGATAAAGATTGGACTGAAGCTTATAATTGGCTAGAGAAAAGAAGATCAAAAAATGCATCTGAAAAAACTTTAATTAAATATATAAGCGATGGCATTGATTGTGGCATAAATCTTTCATGTCAAGATACAAAGAAACAATATGGAACTAAAGAAAACCAGATAGATTTATTCTTTGTGCAAAATTTAAGGGACATATTTCTCGCTCATAGCGATCCTGAAGAAATTTTTATAACATTTAAAACACTTGATATTTCAGGTCTCAAAGATAAATTTTGATTTTATTGTAAGGAAGTAATAAATTAAAAGTTTATAAAAAGTAAAGGAAGTTGACTTTATGTTAACCTATGATAAAAAGTAGGTTAACAAAAGAAAGATAGAGGAAAGATATTATCATTGCACAAAGTCTTAGGCTTAAAATAGAGTATCAAAAAAATAGGAAGCAAAAAAGCAAGTATTTGTAAAAAATAGGAACAAGTATCTTAAATATTTATTCCAAAAATATTTAAACCATATCTTCTACTAATTACAATCAAACTACATGCCATTTTTAACATACAATGAAAGGGCTAAAAAATTGACTAAACTTATAAGTATTTGTTAATATATTAATTAACCATTTTATAATTTTTAAAATCATTAGTTAATAAGTAAACTTAAAAATAGAAATACTAAACCTAAATCCACTCCTATAAGATTCTATCTGAATGAAAAGACAACAAAACTTGTAAAATGCTGCATCACAAAACTTCAAGCTATAGATCCAATTTCTGGATGGTTCGTATACATATTATCAATAACTGATTGTAGAGGAGTAGAGATACAAAATGTCAAACTTGCTGATATATCACAAGAAAAAAGCAATAATGATGGGGTATTTTATAGTTTACGTGTAAATGTTGCAAAGAAGCGAAGTAATATTTGCATCAGAGAAATAGTAATTAGTGAAAATGAATATAAATCTATTATGAGAGTACATCATGTTTATTTTATATCTAAAGGCAAAGACACAAGACGTACATATCTATTTCAAAAAACAAAAATAAATTTAAAGATAATAGAATAAATATAAATAAAATTTCAAAACAATTTAAAGATTTTGTACTCTAATTTCTATTGATCTTGCTTTTGTTACATCTATAGATGGTTTGTCTGTACTACTATCTTCACTATTAGAAATATTATTTTCAATTTGTTCTTTATTGTTCCTTTGTTCAATATCTAAATTACTAGCATCAATATCAACTTCACTTTCTATTGACAAATATGCAACTAGTGCATAACGTTTGAAATAAGTTGCTGCAGACCCCACAAGCTGCGGCCATGTATTTTGACTTTTGATCCCAAAAGACTTCAATTCTTTTATATGTGTTGATGTATCAAATGAATGTTAATATCCACTTAAAGGACTATAAAATGTTGTTGTAACAACATCTACTAAATTACCATCAACACTCTTTGTAGTTGGATACTGTACAAAATCAATATCTAGATCATGTTCCTTAATAAAATTCTTAACTTCCCTTACTATTTCATTAAAATCTTGATACTTATACCCATAGCCATTAAGATTTTTGTTTACACCATTCAAACCCATTCTCAACGTTTTAAGGTTCTTTAAAAAGTCTATTCTCTTTTGATTGTTTGTTGTGCTTTTGTTATTAATTTTTGTTGTTTCTTGCATATTTGTTTTTGGAATATTATTATTTTCATATTAAATCTCCTTTAAAATTCGATTTCATATAAAAATAATATAACGAAAAATAATTTTTGTCAACAAAAAAACTTCATAAAATGTTAATTTATTAAATTTGAAAATAAAAATTTAGACCCTAATTAAACACTCTGCTTTCAAAATGCTTAACAAAGGCCTAAAGGCTTATTCGAATGAACCGAATTCAGGTAGTTTTAATATGAAAAACTACTAGTGATAACTATAATAAAATAAATTTAAAATAAAATCAACCAATGATTTATCAAATGCAACAAATAGATCGGTATATCTTTTTATCATTATCATAATGTCATTATCCCAATTTTTCTAATAAAATAATACTGTTACTTTGCAAGTCTTTAAATAAATAAATGTCATTGTTATACTGTATTTAAAACGTCAAATCAACAATAAAACACATATTCTAATGATCTCTCAAAGAATTGAACTTTTTCATCAATGTTTCAAGCCAATCTTTTTTTTCTATAAATAATTCATCTAATACAAAACTTGTAAACTTCGAATTTTTTTTATAAAAATCATAACTTTCTTGGCTCTTAAGTTGAAATCTTAATGGTTTTACCGGATTTTGTCTTGATTTTTTAATATTAGTACTATTAGTACTTCTGATAAAAAGAAGAGAATTTTGAATCCCATTTTGAATTATATACTCCTCACTAAGAATCCCCTCATCTATAGCCGAGGCCATCCTTATATATCCATAAACTTGTGTCCTAGCCAAGTTAAACTCTTCTATAAAGGCTGAAAAAGTTTTATAACCTTCTTGTATATAAAGTACTTTGTCATTAATTTCTTTTAAAATTTTCATAACAGTTATTTTTGCATGTATCTCATCTTTTAAATTAATCATCAATTTTCTTTTTAATTCTTTAAAATATTCCAACGATGAATTTTGTTCATTTGTAACCACTTGGCTATTTACCGAAGTTAATATTACTCCCGTATTATTACCTTCAGTTGATAGATTAATATTATCAGATAGATTTCGTCTTTGAACTTGCAAATCTAACTTTTTACTCATAATACCTCCTTTTAAGTTGTGCGTTACAACGCATAATTATATATTTGTAACACCTTCAACCTTCGATAAAAAAATATTTATAGCATTTTGATACTCAAATATATAATCTTTTTTTAAATCAAAGCTATTACTCTCAGCAATTCTCCTATTTAAATCCTCTCGTTCTGATACAATACCCAAAAAATTATTCATGATTTCTAATTGACTTAATAACTCTTTATGTGTAAGATTGTGTTTAAACCTAGTAACAATTAAAAAAATAGGTATTTTTAAATCATATTTGCTCATATAAGCAGATAACAAATCAAAACTTTCAATTGTCCATCGCTCGGCTGTCATTGGTACTATTATATAATCAGTAGGTATCAACGCTAGTCTCAACGTAAAACCCAAACAAGGATTAGTATCAATTACTATATAATCATACTCATCTTTTAAATAAGAAATTTGTTTTTTTAACTTCAAATCTCCTAATGCAAAAATTTTATTACAATTAATACACTCATATTTTTCATTAAGAGAATATAAACTCATATAACTAGGTATTATATCTAAATTACAACTAATACCAACTATTGCTTTATTAATATCTATCGATTCTATCAAAACTTCATATATATTGACAATGGAAACTGATATATTTTGATAATTTATCTCATTAAAATAATAGCTGGTCACTGATGCTTGTGTATCCATATCTATCAAAAGCACTTTATATTTTTTAGATAACAATGTAGCAAATATAATAGAACTTGTACTTTTCCCAACACCTCCTTTAATATTTGTAAAAGTAATTACTTCTGGTTTTTTTCTATCCATTTTCTTATAATACCCCCATTTGGCAATTTTTTATTGTAAAATTCGTACACTTGTTTTTCTAAAGTTTCAAGTATTGTGATAAACGTCTTGCAATATTGTGTATCTATCTTGTCTTTTCTAACTAAATAAGAAATTCCTTTTAAATAACAAAATATGCTTCCCTTTTTAAATCTAAATTCTATATAATAAACCTTTGAGAAAGTAGATGCTTTCATAACACCATTCTCTTCATATCTAGTTACAATATTTTGTATTGGTTTCCTATATCCATAAAATATTCCTAAAAATTTGTCATCTCCTTTTAGAGAAAATAAATGAATAAATCCTATTTTTTCTTGATTGAATAATCCTCTAAATGAAACAAAAAATTTATGCTTTTGGTTTTTATTAATCCTAAATATATACATATCCTTCATTATCTTTAGATGGTATAACATTCTGTCATTTTTATTTTCTATCTTTACAAAGATAGACTTATTTTCTTTTTCTTTAATTTCTATCTTTTTTTCTCTAAGACGCTCTAATACGTTATCCATAACAAATCCTTAGTCAACAATCTTTTCATACTCTTCTATTTTTAAATGCTCTTTGCCCTCTACCATCTCTAAAATTTCGTAATAATAGTGATTATTAAATACTTGGCTATATTTCAAATCAACCTGATTACTTAAATAATTTCTTAACATTGGAACTAAAACTTTAACCTCTACTTTGTTCTTCAACTGATCTATCAGTATACTAAATATATTATTTCTAATCTGTTTGTGGTCTTCTTTTTTGCCTTTTTTCTTACATTCGACTGTTTTCTTAATCCTTTTTACTATCTGCCCTAAATCACCGTATTTACTACTCTCTACGATAAAATGCGGCTTGTCTTTATACTTTTCATACGCTTTTTGTATTTCTGTTTCTAATTGCTTTTCATCGTATCCTTCTTTTTTTAATACTTCCTTTGTCTCTGCTAATGCCTTTTCTAATTCTTGTTGTCTTCCTATTAATCTATTGCTCTTATTTCGCTCTCTTTCTCTTTTATTCTCTTCTTTCTTCAGTTCTATTAGCTTTTCTATTTTGATTTCTTTTGTTGTTTCTAAATTCAAAATAGAGAGATATTTATCATCTTTGAATTCACACTTTTTTATGTACTTTTCTAGTTGTGCATTTTCTCTTTCTGTTTTTTTTAGCTCTTTCTTCTTCTTTTTATTATTCTTATTATTACTATTATTATTAATACACTCCCATTTTTCTGCACTCCCATTTTTCTTTAGACTCCCATTATTAGTGCATGTTTGTTGATGATATGAGTTGGCACGTTGTTGAAATCTTTCTTCTTTTTTGTCTTTAAAATGTCTATTGATTTTATAGTGACATATTTTTTTAGAAAATCTAAGTTTATAATGAATTTCAGTACCGCAATTCTCTCCTAAATGTCTGTAATAGTTACTAGTTACTTGAAATTCTTTTTCTAGTTTATATAAATAACTTTGTAGAGTTTTGAGTGTAGCTTTTTTTTGGCCATTGTTGTTTAAGTTATTATTGAAGTAATATAGTATTTTATTTTGATTGTATTGTTTAAACGTAGAATTTATATAATTTAATGTTGATATTAAAACGATTAATTTGTGTTGGTATTTATTGATGGGCTTTTTTATGTCTTCCATAACTAAACTCCTTAAAAATTCGGTTTTACTAGAGTTCATAATAACGCAATTGTTACTAAAAAGTAAACCTATTCTTAATAAAAATATTTTTTTGTAAAAAAAATTATAAATATTATAACAAAAAGTTGACAAAAATTATTTTTCGTTATATTATTTTTATGTAAAATCGAATTTTAAAGGGGATTTAATATGAATATAAATGATATTTTAACAACAACTAAAGCAATTAATAATGGAGCAAAAAAAGTGAATCATCAAGATTTATGCACCCAACAAGTTATTAAAGGTTTAGAATCTTTTATTCCAACACCAGAGTCTGATAATAATAAACAGACTAATGTAAGTAAAATGAGCAAAATAGGACGTAAATTACCTGGTATCAAAAAGAATGAATATTTCAAGTTTAATAGTAAAGTAGATTTTTCTATTCAACGTGGGACATTAACAAGATTTGGTGCTAGTGAAGTTGGGAGTATATTTCTTGGTGTTGAAGCAGCTACTGAATTAATTGTAAGTAAAGTACTTAAATTTTTTGGGAAAGAAGTTCCATATAAAGATAATTTGCATATTAAAAAAGGTAAAGCATTAGAAAATTTAGGATTTGATGAATTTTTACCTATTTATTTTGATAATATATAAGTTTTACATAAAAACAAATATGCTAATGGAATAGACAAATATAATTACTTCAAACGAGTAGGATTAGGAGATAATCTTGTTGGCGCAAAATAGATGGTTGGTTTATCAATAATCAAGGTGGATTAGAGCTATTAGAGATTAAATGTAGTGATAGTAATTATTTAACATCAGCTATTACAGAATATAATCAAACAGGTAATTTTTTAGATAGTAAATATTTCTTTAAATATTATGTTCAAGCACAAGTGCAACTTGCATGTACTGGCTTATCAAAATGCAACCTATTCTTTTTAATTGGTGATGAGCCTATTAATTGTATTATAGAGAGGAATAATGGCGTTATAGGGATAGTGATGATTTATATTGCGGCATTGGATATGGAAGTTGAGCGTATTTTTAATCTTCTAAATAATGATAATTCTATTGATCTTTTAAATATTGATATAGAAAATTTAACTAATCATATAAAATTATTACTTCAAGATAGTAAATTTTGTTCAAGCCTGGCAGAATTAAATTATAAATATGAGTTTATGAGTTTTATCAATATTGTTAATTTAAATATTGGTGCCGAAGAGCGAGAACTTTTAGAGAAGCATTTAGTTGATATTCAATCTAAGCAAACAGAAATAGAGAAGAAAGAGAAAGAGAATGCTAAAGAATTATATGCACTTACTAAACAAGATAAGGATGTTCTTAAAGATATATTTGGTAAGTTATCTATGGATTTTAAATTAACAGATAATATTGTTTATAGATTAGGTAAGAATGTATTTGCGTTAAATTCAGGTAAACGTGCTATTAAAGATAGGTTTAAATTAATTACGGATCATTATGATATTAATGATATTAGTTCTAGTCGTAAGTTCTCTATATCTAATCCTGTATCTTCTATCTCATATGCAATTTAATGGAAGGTGGATCAGATGATTATACATCTAATAATCTTAATAATCTTTATTTTAATAATTTTATATTGTATGTTAAAATTCACATATAAGTGTTTCAGAAATATTATTAAAAAATATGTTTATGACTATCATGCAATAATATGACTATCATGCAATAAAAGGATACAATGAATATTTAGGTAACTTGTATTGTGATCTTCAAAGAATGGAAATCAGATGTAGGCTTTATGATGATGGGGGTTTTGATGTCTGACATTAATAACATCACATTATCAGGACGCTTGGTTAGAGATTCACTTTTATTTTATAGTAGTACAAATTTAGCTATACTAAATTTTTCTATAGCAAATAATATTAAAGTCAAAAGAAAAGGTGAGTGGAGAGATAATGCACAATTTTTTAATTGTGTATTATTTGGTAAACTAGCAGAAACTCTTATTCATTTTCTTAGTAAAGGCAAACAAGTTGTTGTTCATGGATCTATGAGACATGAGTATTATAAGGATAAACATAGTGGAGTTGATAAAATTAAAAGCATTATTTTTGTAGATCAACTGAGATTGTTTGATTCGGATAGTAAACATTATAATCCTAAAGTTGATATTCCTATTCCTGTTCCTGCTTGTGAATTTAATGAAGATATTCCTTTTTAGAAGTTTATAAAATATGAGGACTAATTGTTATATTTTAAATTTATATGGCATCTTAAGTTTCTTTGGCGTTAAAAGAGATGTTCGTGTTGAGGATAAAGATTATAAGTGTTTAAAAGATGAATTTGAGATAAGTGAAGTTAAGATAAAGAATAATATCGGGTCCCATTTTATGGCAACAAATAATACATAAGTTTTATATGATTTTCTTTATCTTAAAGATGGAGGACAAGAATATCTTCTTAAATCTAAGCGTGTATTTAAAATATATAACTTACTCCATATATGTATTTATTGTTAAAAGGCTATATGCCTTTTTTTATGCTTACTTAGAAAAATGGATCCTTAACTTTTTATAAACATTTAATTTATTACTTTCTTACGATAAAATCAAAAATTGTCTTTTATGAATGAAATATTAATTTTTTGAAATTTGACAAATTGATCTTCAGGATTGTCATGAACGAAAAATATTTCATGTGAATTTATTCCAAAAAAGGTATCTATCTGGTTTGTGTAAGTTCCATATTTCTTAAGATCTTTACATAAGGAATTTTTACAGTCAAGGGCATCGTTTATATATTCAGCTAAAGTTTTCTCAGGTGCATTTTCTGCTCTTCTTTTCTCTAGCCAATTATAAGCCTCAGTCAAATCTGTATCTAGTTCTTTCTTTTTGTCGGGATTTTTTTCAATCCAAGAAATAAATTGTTCATATCTGTATATGACTGTTTTATAGTTGTCAGGATTTTGTAGTTGTATTTCACCTTTTTTAGATTTTTTGACGTTTTTTCTTAGTATTTCTATTGCTGTGTTAAATCCATTAATAATGGTATTAAAATTCTTATTGTCATTCGCTTGTTGTGCGCTTGTAGGTTCTTTTACTTTATCTGTACAAGAGTAAATTAGTATTAGACTATAAATTAGTATGTGTTTTAGATATTTATGCATATAATATTCTCCTTGTTTTTAAGTATACTATACTATTGGCTATTTTGGTTTGTATAGCGATTTTTATAAAAGTTTAAGCATTTTATTTATTTTTATAAAAGATTTGCTTTAAATTTTGTCTTTATTCTCCTGTTTTACCAATTACTTGATGCTTGATCTTTAAATTGCTCTAAGATTGTCACTATTACTTTCAAAAGGGCCTTTTAAAACCTGCTTAAATGTATTTTTTGATTTTCTACATTTTCTCCAGTTCATTTTGGATATATTCAAGATAGGATTTGTGTTTGTTATTTCTTTTTAAGAATAAATTAGTAATAAATCACTTATTTTTAAGTACTTTTATTATAGATTAGTTATAGAGCATAATTTTTTTGCTTATTTGCTATGGCAAATCTTAATTTTTTGATAAATTTAATTATATTGTCATATAATAAGTATTAGTTAAATTAATTTTGACCATGAAAAAACTCCAACAGGAAGAAATTACTATTCTTTTTGTTAGTTTTATTATAGTAGTACATTGATTTAATGTTATATTTGTATAGCTCGAAGAGCAATACAAATATAGAGTAATGAATTGCTATGATTTAATAACTATTTTTATATAATGATATGCTTTTAATTTACTTGCTTTTGAAAAGCCATAAACATTATCTATTTCAGCTGTTGATGCATGTTTCATTAGTTCTTTAATTTCAAATGAATTGTATCCTTTGCTTTTAAGTGTTGCAATAGATATATTTCTACATATATGTAATGATTTACGATGTTTAAATCTTGATTTTGTTAGTAATTCTTTAAATTGTTTTGAAATTTCACTTATATTTATTCTATTATCTTTAAATCGATGTTTACTTTTTTGAAATAGATAAGTACGTCTTGAATCTTGTCCTTTATTTTTAAAATGAAGTTTATGAATTTCTTCTATAGCTTCAAATTCAGATTTACTTATTACTACTTCTCTGGTGCAAATATTACTTCGCTTCTTTGCAACATTGACACGTAAACTATAAAATGCTTCACCATTATTGTTTTTTCTTGTGATATATCAGTAAGTTTGACATTTTGTATCTCTACTCTTCTACAACCAGTTACTGATAATATGTATACGAACCATCCAGAAATTGGATCTATATCTTGAAGTTTTGTGATGCAGCGTTTTACAAGTTTTGTTGTCTTTTCATTTAGATAAAATCTTATAGGAGTGGATTTAGATTTAGTATTTCTATTTTTAAGTTTACTTATTAACTAATAATTTTAAAAATTATAAAATGTTTAATTAATATATTATCAAATACTTATAAGTTTAGTCAATTTTTTGGTACTTTCATTGTATGTTAAAAATGGCATGTAGCATGTAGTGTGATTGTAATTAGTAGAAGATATAGTTTTAAATGTTTTTGGAATAAATATCCAAGATACTTATTCCTTTGATTTACAAATACTTGCTTTTTTGCTTCCTATTTATTTTACAGCTTATTTTAAGCCTAATACTTTCTGCAATGATAATATCTTTCCTCTATCTTTCTTTTGTTAACCTACTTTTTATTATAGGTTAACATAAAGTCAACTTCCTTCACTTTTTATATCCTTTAATTTATTTATTGCTCCATGCTTGAAGCATTTCTAGGTCTTCTCCAGATGTAAGTAATTCTTCAAGATAGTTTACTCTTTTTCTGTTATGATCTTTGGAGTATAAGCATTCAGTGAGAATTGACTCAAAAAAATCGGGTATTGAACTTCCCAAATCATTATGACCATATTTATCTGGCGAACAAGTAACTTTTTCTATAGTGCACTTAAAAGCATTATCTATATATTGTTCAAATATTATATCACTTGCATGTTGTTTTCGTTTTTTTTCTAAGAGGTCATAAACAGTATTAAATGCGTTAGCTAATTTCTTTTGGCTTTGTTTACTTTTATTCAGGTAAGTGATAAATTCAGTGGCTTTTTCATTCATATTTTTATAGTAGTGATAATTTGATGCAGGGTGATATTTATTCTCTTCTTCTTTTTCATAGTATTCAGTCGTAGTTTTTAACTTTTGATTTGTTTTATGAAATATTTGCTGCAAAATCTCAAATTTTTTTTGCTCATCTTCAGTTATAGAAGTAACTTCGTTTTTTGTCTTTTCTATTATTGCTTCTATTATTTCTATTATTTTTATTCTTTTTGTTTTTATTCTTAGTGCTATTTCCTGGACTATTTCTAATTTTTGCTTTATAATCAATACTAATTTTTTTATTTCTTCTTCTTCTCTTTGTATTTCTTCTTTCACTATTTCAATTGTTATTTTTGCTACTTCTATATTTTTTCTTGCTATTTTTACTTCTGATACTTCTTGTGTTTTATATGCTTCTATCTTTGCTGAATTTGCTACATTTGCATTGTTCATTGAGTCTCTTTCTTCTTCTTCTGTTTCTTGTATTTTTGTTTTTATTTGCTTTGCTAATGTTACTTGTTTTTGTGCTTCTGTCAATTCTTCTTTTAAAGAAGAAATATTAAGAGTTGCTTTATCTTTTTCTATTATATTTGCTAGTTCTGTTTCTGTTTCTGCTTGTGCTATTGCTTGTTTTACTTCTGATATTACTTGTTCTATTTCTGATATTATTTGTTCTAATTTTGCTATTATTTTTTCTACTTCTTGATGGGCTCTTAATATTCTTCTTTGTGCTTTATTTGTCTCTAATACCGATGTATTTATTGCTTGTATGTTTATTTCTATTTTTTCTCTTTCTTCTTTTAATATTTTTTCTTTTTCTTGTGGTGTCATTTCTTGTAGTGGAGTTTCTTGTGGTGGAGTTTCTTGTAGTGGAGTTTCTTGTAGTGGGGTTTCTTGTGGTGGGGTTTCTTGTGGTGGGGTTTCTTGTGGTGGGGTTTCTTGTGGTGGGGTTTCTTGTGGTGGGGTTTCTTGTGGTGTCATTTCTTGTAGTGGAGTTTCTTGTAGTGGAGTTTCTTGTGGTGGAGTTTTTCGTGGTTTAGTTTCTTGTGGTGGAGTTTCTTGTAGTGGAGTTTCTTGTAGTGGAGTTTCTTGTAGTGGGGTTTCTTGTGGTGGGGTTTCTTGTGGTGGAGTTTCTTGTGGTGGAGTTTCTTGTAGTGGGGTTTCTTGTGGTGAAGTTTCTTGTGGTGGAGTTTCTTGTGGTGAAGTTTCTTGTGGTGGAGTTTTTCGTGGTTTAGTTTCTTGTGGTGGAGTTTTTCGTGGTTTAGTTTCTTGTAGTAGAGTTTTTCGTGGTTTAGTTTCTTTATTTACGTAATTTTTGTCCGATTTCTTTAGAGAGGATAGAACATCTCTTTCATTCCATTTACAACAATGAAGTGAAAATAAAATAAAAAGCAGCAAATATTTTATCATATTATAATATTCTCCATATTTTATATCATATCATATATTAGTTATATTACTTTGTATAGATATATAAAAATCAAAGTACATGAATTATAGCATTCAACCGTTAACTTGCTTTTATTTTTTGGTTAACAAAAATCAATTTTTCTCTTTTTACAGTATTTTAATTTATTGCTTTCTTATTTCACTTTTGTATCTATTACATTGACACATAATAGGTCATTTATACAACTTGTGAGAATTCATCCAATTTGCTTTCATTCATAGTGTTAAAATATTCTTTTATTGTTTTTTGAAAATTTTTTTTAGTATTCTCAGTATCTAAGTAAGGACCAGAACGACTTGCAAGTTCACAATTTATATAATCAAGAATTGGTATGATTTTAACTTTATCAAAGCATGGGAAGGTTTTTAATTTATCTGTGTTGCTTGACTTTGATGATGCGAGTGCACTTAAATGTGCATGTGTTTCTCTTTAAATCTTTTTGCTTCTGAAAACGTTGCTGTATCTTTTTTAAATAAGTATCATAATAACTCCCTTAATTTAATAATAGTATATTATTATTAGTATAATAGTAGTTTTTGTAAAATTAATTTTTGTTAATTTATAAGATTGAAGAGATATGAGTAAAGTAAAAAGAGCATATAAAGATTGTGTCATGTATTTTGAAGAAGATCGATTAAATGATGCTGAAATAGCGAAAGAGCTTTGTGTTACACGAGCTAATGTATGTAAAATGGAAAAATATTAAAGATAATCCAATAGAGTTTTATAGTGATAATAAAGTAACCATTTGTAACACTACTCTTAATAGTATCTTAGATCAAGTACTTGAAACCAATGCCAAAACACATGAGCTTAAGAGTCAATTTAGTATAACGAAAAGTTAACTTGGACTTAAGTTTATGAAGGCATTTAATAATTATTTAGAATTAGAACTTAAGGATTGTATAGAAGAAATAGATCTATTGGAGAGAGAGATCAAAATGATTCAAAATAAAGGAAATAGTAGAGAACTTCAAGATAAGAAGATTAAGCTTAAAGATTTAAAACGTGAGAAAGAAGATAAAACAATGAAGTTATGTTATGAAACAATGAAGAAACTCAAAATTGCAGATTTAGATGGGAGTAGATTTAAGTTTGGAGGATAAATAAATGGATATATACAGTAGTAGTATTTTTAAGTCTATGCAAAGGGGATATAAGCGTGAATTTGGTGTTGATATTGCGTTTTTTATTAAACCAAAACCAGTATTTGTTGATTTTAAAAGCTTTGAAAATAAGTTCTTAACTAAAAAACAAACGTAAAGTGTTAAGTGATATTGAAAAGAATAATCAAAACAAAGTTATTTTATCGGGTGGAATTTCAAGTGGTAAAACATTTTTGGCTTGTTATTTATTCTTAAAAACTTTACTTAAAAATAGGCATCTTTATAGGAAAGATACCAATAATTTTATATTAGGCAACTCACAGAGATCATTAGAAATTAATGTTATAGAATAGTTTGAAAAGCTTGCTAATATGCTTAAAATACCTTTTGTTCCCAAATATTCAAATACGTCATATTTTGAAATCGATTCTTTAAGGGTTAATTTATATGGTGGAGATAAAATAAGAGATTTTGAAAGATTTAGAGGATCAAATTCTGCTGTTATTTATGTTAATGAAGCAACAACGCTGCATAAAGAGACATTAAAAGAAGCGCTTAAGAGACTAAGAATAAAACCAGAGTTTATTGTTTTTGATACTAATCCTGATCATCCAGAGCATTATTTTAAAACAGATTATATTGATAAGAATACAATATATTCTACATATAATTTTACGACATATGATAATGAGGAAATTTCAAAGGAATTTATAAAGACCCAAGAAGAACTTTATAAAGACTTTCCAACATATAAAGCCAGTGTACTACTAGGAGAATGGGTCGCAAATAATGATGCGATATTTCGTAATATTAATATTATTGAAGACTATGACTTTAAAAGTCCTATAGCTTATTTAGATTCTGCATATAGTAGTGGTGGGGATAATACTTCTCTTTGTGTTTTAGAGAAAGTGTCGGATAAGTATTATGCATTTATATTTCAAGAGCAAAAACCAGCTGTTGATCCATATGTTATGAATACAATAAAGGTAATAATGGGGAATTTAATGTTAATACTCTTTATATTGAAGATAGAGATGATATTAAAGGAGCTGGGGCTTTAACACGTGAATATGTTAGACTTAGAGATAATATGCAAAATTACTTTAGAATTGCACCAACAAGACCCAAAACAAATAAACACGCAAGCATTGTTTCTTTATTAACACCATTTACTTATAACAAGGTGCATTTATTATATTATAGTAATCGTTCTGTATTTCGTGATATTTATTCATATAATGGAGATGGCAAAGTTCATGATGATGCTCTTGATGTATTATCAGCAGCATATTTAATTTTGTCTTTAAATTATCGTGATAGAATTAGGCATTTTACTAAATTTACTTTCATTTAGCTTATAAATTATTGTATAATAATTACATAAGGAGATTCTTTATGGAGTATATGCAAATGGAACCTGTAATTACTAGACAGATGGTACTAAATGAGCTTGTAAAAGCGGGTATTAATAGAGAGATTGCAGACGATTTGTCTTATAGATACTATAAAAATGAGCTTACTATTAAAGATCTTCAATATTTAGAAAGTAATTTTAACCTTAAATTAGAAATATTAGAGCGTGGTTTAAAGGCTGATATTAGAGAACTTGATACTAAGATTGATACTGTTGAAAATAACCTAAATAATAAAATAGATACTAAATTTAATGAACTTGATACTAAAATAGATACTAAATTTAATGAACTTGATACTAAAATAGATAAATTTGCATTAGAGGTTAAAGGAACATTAAAATTACATGCTTGGATGTTTGGGACCATTATTACTTTAACTATAGGAATTTTATTAACGCTGATATTTAAATAAGTAAATGTTTCTTCTATCTAAAGAATAAGTTTAATTTTTTTGCAAATTTTTTATAGTTTTTGCTTTTTTTAACAAAAATAAATAATTGATCTATAATTATTTTTTGTATATTGAATAAGGTTAAATAAGGTTGATAGGTTAGAGGTAAAATTAGACACAATTCTAAAATCAATCTAATTAATAGGTGAATTAGTATATATTGAAATATAGTTAAGTTATTATGTAAAAATTTTGGCAAAGGGAGCAATGAAGCTCTCTTTTTTATTTGCAGTATTGTGTATGTTGTATGAATAATATTCATATAAATCATCATTTAATCATTATTTATTGATGTTTTTTTGTTTCCTAATAAAAGCTATAAAAAGGCTAAAAAAATAAGGAGTCAAAGAAAATGAAAGAATGGGAAATAAAAAAAAGAAAAACAAGGAGGCTAGAAGAATGAATATAGAGAAAAAAGGAGAGGGGAAAGTAAGAGTAATAATATTGATGCTGGTGATGATGATGATGGGATGTAATAGTGGAGGAGTGAAAGGAGAAGGGACAGGAGGAGGAGACGGGAGAGGAGGAAGTTTGAGTGAGGTAATGCTGGAAGTAGGGAGAAGTGCAGAGAATGCATTTTATGCATTTTTGGAGTTAATGTCAGATGTATTGGGATTTAGCGTGAACACAACTACAAAGAAAGAGGATGTAGGGAATCATTTTAAGAGTTTAGGTGTGAAACTTGGGAAAGCATCAGAAGAGTTAGAAGAAGTAGCAAAGAAATCGGAGACAGGTGGTGATAAGAATGATTCATCAAAAAATTTAATTAAGGAAATAGTTGATTCAGCTAGGGGAGTTTTAGGTACATTGAAAGGGTATTTAGAGTCTTTAGGAACAGTAGGTGATTCTAAGCCAGTAGGTGAGGCAGGAAGTGATGCTACAGGGGCATCAGCAAATGAAGGTGAGTTAAGTAAGGCTCTTAAAGCATTGAAAGGAATAGTAGAGATAGCAAAAGGTGCAGGTGTTGCAGAACCGATTGCAGGGATTATGTCGTTAAATGGAACTGGTATAGATAATAAGGAGGGAGTTAGGATATTAGCTACAGATAATAAAGCATCGGCCGTAACAGATGCAGGTAAAGCTGCATTAATAGTATCATCAGTAAGTGGAGAAGAAATATTAGCATCAATAGTTAAATCTGAAGAAGGTGATTCGGCATTAGGAGGAACAGCTCCAGATGATAAGACAACTGCGGTGAAATTTGCCAAAGGAGGTAATGTAGCTAACTTAGCAACTGCAAATACTCCAAAAGCATCAGCAGTATCAGGAGGGATAGCATTACGTTCATTGGTGAAGGATGGGAAACTAGCATCCGGAGCGGCAGATGGTAGTGCAGGAGGTAAACAAGATGTACAAGCAGTAGGGATGAGTGCAGTAAATAAACTATTAGTAGCAGTGGAAGATTTGGTTAAAAAGACAGTAAAGAATGTACTAGAGAAAGTAAAGCAAGGAGTAGATGAGGCAAGAAAACCAAAAACATCCAATTAGCCAATAAGATAGATATTAAATTACTTGAAAGTGGGATAGAAGGAAATATAGAGATAAATTTGGATTTCCTTCTATATTGTTATTTTAGTAATTGGTTTAGACTGATAAACAGTATTATGACTTTTTTAGATTAACTTTCAAAGTCATATTTTTTTGTATTAAACTGTAAAACATTTTCAACTATATTATCTCTTAAACCAAATCTGATTAGTAAAAATAACGTTATTAATATTTTACTTCAAATGTTTCTTTACATATATTTAATTTTTTATTTTTTCCTTATAGTAGCTTTATCATCGTCATTTGCTTGTATAGTTTCAATACCTATCATTATTGATTATTAGTATTACCAAGTATAATTTTTACTTTATTAGAAGTGTAGTTCTTAATAATCGCCATCTATCTTTTTTATTATGAGTTTGATTTTGTTTTTTCTTTTTTGCTATTTTCAGAAGAAAGGTAAATAATAAAATGAGACTAAGAAAGGCATGAAAGAGAAATTGGGAGAAGAGAATTAGAGAGAGGAGGAGAGAGAGGGAAGAGAGGAGAGATAAAGAGGGGGAGAATAGTAAAAGGAATAATAATGGTGATGATGATGGTGATGATGGGATGTAATAGTGGTGGAGTAAAGGATCCAGAGAAAGTATTTTTGAGTGAGATGGTAAATTTAGGGAAAGGATTTTTGGACGTATTTGTTGCTTTTGGGGATATGATTACGGAGACATTAGGAATAAAGGCAGAGACTAAAAAAAGTGATATAGGTAAGTATTTTAGTGATATTGAGAAGACTATGAATTCAGTAAAGGAAAAGTTGCAAGAAGAAGTATCAAAGAATGGGCAATATGAGAAAGTTAGGAAGGTAGTTGAGGAGTTTATTAGTGGTACTGTAGATAAGATAGCTGCAGGAGCAAAAGAAGCAGCTTTAGGAGCTAGTGGTGGAGGTAGTGAAGTAATAGGAAGTGCTGTCAAAAATGGGGATGCATCTCCTTCAGAATTACGAAGTGTTAAATCTTTGGTGAAAGGAATTAAAGAGATAGTTGAGATTGTGTTAAAAGGGAAGGGAGATGCAGGTGCTGATGTTAGCTGGTAAGAAAGAAATTAAGGAAGGGGCAAAGAAGGATGCAGTAATAGCGGGAGGTATAGCACTTAGAGGTATGACTAAAGGAGGTAAATTTTCTATTAAGGATAATGATGAAGATGCATTAAAGACAGTCAATGGGGCAGTAGCAAGTGCAGTAAATAAGGTATTGAGTACATTGACAATAGCAATCAGGAATAGATTGGATGAAGGATTAAAAGAGATAAATAAGGTGTTAGGAGAGATTAAACAAGGAGAAGGATCTGTTGCCAAAATTAATGAATAAAAGAATAAGATAATTAGTACAATTTAGGATATAATTAAATTTTTTAATAAAAACTTGGTTAATGAGAGCAATCAAGCTCTCTTTTTTTATTTTAGGTATTGTGTGTGTTATATAAATCATTTTTTTTCTTCTAATCCTTAATAAATAAGCTATGAAAAAGCTAATAATGAATATAAATAAGGAGGCAAAGAAAATGAATAGAGAAGTAAAAGAAGGAGAAATAAAAGGGAAGAGATGAATAGAGAGAGTGAGAGAGAGAGGGAATAGAATGGATAAGATGTGGGATAGAATGAGAATAAAGGGAATAATATTGATGATGATGATAGTGATGGTATGTAATAGTGGGGGAGTAGGAGAAGCAGAGCAAGGTAAAAATAAATTTTTGCAATCTTTAGTTAATGTGAGTGAA
This sequence comes from Borrelia duttonii Ly, assembly GCF_000019685.1. NCBI lineage: Bacteria > Pseudomonadati > Spirochaetota > Spirochaetia > Spirochaetales > Borreliaceae > Borrelia > Borrelia duttonii. Next base: position 9,049 of record NC_011250.1, on the reverse strand, counting down.
GAATTTTTGAATGTTTTCACATCATTTGGGGAAATGGTGGGGAGTGTATTGGGATTGAAGGCCGATTCTAAGAAGTCCGATGTTGCTGCTTACTTTAAGACAGTTCAAGATACTGTGCAAGGAGCCAAGGATGGGCTTAATAAAATTGTTGCTGAAATGAAAAAAGAGAGTAATCCTCATGCTGCAGCTACTGAGACTGCAGTAAATAAATTAGTTAGTGAAACACTTGATAAAATAATTACTGGGGCAAAGACAGCAAGTGAGGCAATTGGTGGTGATGCTAATGACTTCATAGGTAATGTTGCTGCTGGTGGTGCTAATGGTGCTGGTGCTGGAGCTAAGGGCGATGGTGTTGAAAATTTAGTAAAGGGCATTAAATCAATTGTGGATATAGTACTTAAGAACAAAGGAAGTGCTGAGGCTGGAGATGGTAAAAAAGCCGATGCTCTTGGGGCAAGAGGTAATAATGCTGGTGATGCAGGAAAATTATTTGGTAATACTGATAATAATGGTGCTATTGCCGCAGATGCGAAGAAGGCAGCAGCAGATGCAGCAAAAGCAGTTGGGGCCGTTACTGGAGCTGACATATTGCAAGCTATTTCTAAAAATAATGGTGATTCAGCTAAGTTAGCTAATCATAATGCTTCTGCTCAAGTTACTGGTGTTGCTTCTGATATTAAAGATGCTGTTATAGCGGGGGGGATAGCATTGCGAGCGATGGCAAAGGGAGGAAAATTTGCTAATGAGAAGGATAATGCTAATAATGATGTTGTTACTGCGGTTAGGGGAGCAGCAGTAAGTGCAGTAAGTAAGGCATTAGATACATTAACAATAGCAATAAGAGAAGCAATGGACTTGGGTCTTAAAGAAATAAAAAAAGTGATGAAAATTAATAATGATACTCCTGTAGCAACATCTGAGAAGAGTGGTTCTGGTGTTAAAAATCAATAATCAAAATTATATAAGTAAATAAAAAATAAGAAAAATAAAGTTGTAAAGATAAGATACTAAGAGTTAAGCTCTTTGTATCTTTTATTTTATGGTGTGTTGAGTAAAGATATATTGCTTTATATTATTAATTTTATTATTTGTGTTTTTTAAATATAATGAAAGATATTCAGTTTATTTATTTTATGAAATTGTACATACAAAAAAAGACAATACATTATTAAAGATAAGTTTTAATATCGATTATTAAGGAGGATAGTAAAAGAGAAATTAGGGAAAATTGTAGGAGAATATGGGAAATATGAGAAAGTGAAAGGTAAGGTAGAGGAATTTATTGGGGGGAGATAAGTAAGATTGAAGAAGGAGCCAAGGAAGCAGCAAAGGGTGCTAATGAAGGCATTTTTATTTGTAATGCTGTTCAAAATCAGACTGCAGTTGCTGCTAATAAAGAATCTATTATTTCATTAGTCAAAGGAATCAAGGCAATTTTTGGAATAGTGTTAAGGGATGGTGAAGGTAGTGCAGATGCTAGTAAGACGGCAGATGGTGATAAGAAGGATATTGGGAAGTTGTTTGCAGATGAAGATGCTAATAGAGCTCAAGAAGCAGATGCAGCTAAGGCAAGTGCATCAATAGGAGCAGTAAGTGGTGCTGATATGTTGCAATCTATAGTTAAATCTAAAGAGAATCCTTCTGTTTATGATACTGAGGGAATTGAGAAAGCTGGAGATGCAGCAGAGATAGCAGTTGCTAAAGCTGTTGATGGCAAGAAAGAAATTAAGGAAGGGGCAGCAAAGAAAGATGCAGTAATAGCAGGAGGGATAGCATTGAGAGGGATGGGAAAGGAAGGTAAATTTGCGGCTAAGGATGGTGATGATGGTAAACATGCAAATGCAGTGAATGGAGCAGTAGCAAGTAATAAGGTGTTGAGTATATTGGTGATGGCGATCAGGAATAGAGTGGATGAAGGATTAAAAGAGATAAATAAGGTGTTAGGAGAGATTAAACAAGGAGAAGGGTCTGTTGTCAAAATTAATGAATAAAAGAATAAGATAAGAATAAGATCATTAGGATAAAATTGAGAATATAGTTAAATTTTTTAAATAAAAATTTAGTTAATGAGAGAAATCAAGCTCTCTTTTTTTATTTGTGGTATTGTGTATGTTATATAAAGCCCCATTTATTTGTTTTTTGATTTTAAATAAAAGCTATAAAGTAGCTAGAAAAAAATAAAAAATAAGGAGGCTAGAAGAATGAATAAAGAGAAAAAAGGAGAGGGGAAAGTAAGAGTAGTGATATTAATGATAATGATGGTGATGATGGGATGTAATAGTGGAGGAGTGAAAGGAGAAGGAGCAGGAGGAGGAGACGGGAGAGGATTAAGTGGAGCAATGATGGAAGTAGGGAGAAGTGCAGAAAGGGCATTTTATGCATTTATAGAGTTAATGTCAGATGTATTGGGATTTACTGCAAAAGTGGATACAAAGAAGAGTGATGTAGGAAATTATTTTGATAGTCTAGGTAAGAAGCTTGGAGATGCTTCAAAAGAGTTAGAAGAGGTGGCAAAAAAATCAGAGACAGATACTAATAAAGATGATTTATCAAAGAATTCAATTAGAAAGGCAGTTAATTCAGCTAAGGAAATTTTAGAGATATTGATAGAACATTTAGGGTCTTTAAAAGGGATCGGAGATGACAATATAGTAGGTGAGGCAGCAAGTGGTGGTGCCGCTGCAGTAGGAACATCAGTAGATGAAACTGAATTAAAAAAAGCTCTTAAGGCATTGCAAGAGATAGTGAAAGTTGCACAGGGAGTAGGTGTTACAGAGTTAAAAGCAGGGACTGCGGCATTAAATGTGACCGGAGTAGATAATAAGGATGGAGCTAAGATATTGGCTACAAGTGGTGCTGATAATCCTGCAGCAACAGATGCAGGTAAAGCAGCAGCGATACTATCAAGTGTAAGTGGTAAAGAAATTTTAGCATCAGTAATCGCGTCAAAAGAGAATGATGCAGCATTAGGAGCGTCTGCAGATGCAAATACAAGTGCAATTTCTTTTGCAAGAGGAGGATCAGCAAATCATTTAGCAGGTGCAAATACTCCGAAAGCAGCAGCGGTAGCAGGTGGTATAGCGCTACGATCATTGGTTAAGACAGGTAAATTAGGAAAAGGAGCAGCGGATAATGCTACAGGAGGAGGAAAAGAAGTACAAGGAATAGGAGTAACTGCGGCAAATAAGTTATTAGGAGCAGTAGAGGATATAATTAAAAAGACAGTAAAGAATGTTCTTGAAAAAGCAAAAGAAAAAATAGATGAAGCAAGAAATCCAAAAGCAGCTAATTAACAATAAGATAGATATTAAGTTACTTAACTTAAAATTAAGAATAGGAGGAGATCTAGAGATACATTTAGATTTTCTTCTATTTCTATATGGTAGTTCATAATGGACCGTTGGTTTCTGGGTCATATCAAATAATAACTTCTGTAAATACAAAATTGAAAGCATTGGAGTTAGAGGCTGAAAAGTTTGATGGAATGAAGGCTAAGATTTTAGCTGCTAAGACTTTAGGGGAAGGATTTTTAACTAAATTGAAGACAGCTCATTCTGATATTGCTAAAAATGATGCTCAAGATACCGATGTAAAAAAAGCTCTAGTTAAAGATAATGGTGATAAGACTAAGAGAGCGGAAGAACTTGGTAAACTAAATACAGCGATTAATGATTTTGTAAATTCAGCCAAAGAACTTGCAGAAAATACAATCAAGAAGCTTACAGCATCTACTAAAAAGATTTCTACTCAGTCAAGTTAGATAATTTAAGTAATTATTATAAGATTAATATTTAATTAAAAGGTAAAGTAACTTAATGACTGAAAAAATTAAATTAAGAAAAAACAAACTAGGAGCATAGTGTTCTTAGTTTTTGTTGTTATTTAGGGTTATTTGTTTTTATGTATAAATTTTGCTTATTGATTAGATTGAATGTAGATTAATTGCAAGATTTAGACTAGTGATTGTGTTGTTATTATAAACTAGGATTTTAAGATATATGAGCAAATTAATAGATAAAATAAATAAATTAAGAAAAATGATAAATAATGGTGACTTTGCATTTAGTGTTTTGTTGTGATCATAGATGATAGAGAAAAAAATAATTATTTTTTAAGCTATGTGGTTAATTTTAAAAAAGGTTTTTAAAAAGTTTTTTTGTTTTTGGTGATATGGTTACCGAGACATTAAGAATAAAGGAGGATACAAAGAAGGAAGGTATAGGGAAATATTTTAGTAAGATTGAGAATACTATGAAAACAGTAAAAGTAAAATTAGGGGAGATTTTGGCTGAGAATGGGAAATATGAGAAAGTGAAAGAGAAGGTAGAGGAATTTATTGGGAAGATAGATAAGATCGAAGAAGGAGCCAAGGAAGCAGCTAAATGAGCTGCAGGTAATGATGTTATAGGAGGCGCTACTAAAGATGGTGGTCAAGATCCTGCACCAGCAGATTCTGAGAGTGTCAAGGCATTGGTTAAAGGGATTAAAGAGATAGTAGGGGTGGTGTTAGGAGAGAATGAGGGAAATGCAGAAGCTAGTAAGACAGGAGAAAATGATAAAAAGGATATTGGGAAATTATTTGAAAAGAAAGCAAGTGGTACAGATGTAGAGGCAGCTAAGGCAAGTGCATCAATAGGAGCAGTAAGTGGAGCTGATGTTTTGCAAGCTATAGCGAAGTCTAGTGAAACTGCTGATAATAACAAAAATATTAAAGAAGTAAAATATGCTGCAGGTATTGCTGCTGCTAAAGCTGTTAATGACAAGAAAGAAATTAAAGATCCAGCAAAAAAAGATGCAGTAATAGCAGCAGGGATAGCATTGAGATCAATGGCAAAGGATGGTAAATTTGCGGCTAAGGGTGACGAGAAATCAGCAAATGCAGTAAATGGTGCAGTAGCAAGTGCAGTGAATAAGATGTTAAGTACATTGACAATAGCAATAAGGAATAGAGTGTTAGGAGAGATTAAACAAGGAGAAGGTTCTGTTGCCAAAATTAATGAATAAAAGAATAAGATAGCTAGTACAGTTTAGAATATAATTAAATTTTTTAATAAAAACTTAGTTAATGAGAGCAAAATAGCTCTCTTTTTTTATTTGCGGTATTGTATGTGTTATATAAATCATTTTTTTCTAATCCTTAAAGAAAAGCTATGAAAAAGCTAATAATGAATATAAATAAGGAGGCTAGAAGAATGAATATAGAGAAAAAAGGAGAGGGGAAAGTAAGAGTAATATTATTGATGATGATGATGGTGATGATGGGATGTAATAGTGGGGGAGTAAAAGGGGAAGGAACAGGAGGAGGAGTTAAAAGTTTAAGTGAGGTACTGCTGGAAGTAGGAAGAAGTGCGGAGAATGTTTTTTATTCATTTTTGGAATTGGTTTCAGATTCCTTGGGATTTGCTGTTAAAGCAACTACTAAGAAGAATGAAGTGGGAAATTATTTTGATAGGCTTGGTAAGAAACTTGAGATTGCATCAGGAGAATTAGAGAAAGTAGCAGAAAAAGCATCGGCAGATGTTGATAAAGAAGGTATGTTAAATAAGGGAATAAGAGCGGCAGTTGATTCAGCTAAGATGACTTTAAGTATATTAAAAGGGCATTTAGAATCATTAAAAGGGATAGGTGATGTCAATGTTGTAGGTGAAGCGGCGTCTAATGCCCAAGGAGTAGCATCAAGTGCAGATGAATTGAAGAGTGTCTTTAAGGCGTTGAAAGGAATAGTAGATATAGCTGATAAAGAAGATATTGAGAAGTTAGTAGCGGGAGATTTAGCAGTAAAAGTAGGTAATAATGGAACAGACAATAAAGATGGAGTTAAGATATTGGCTACAGATAACAAAGCGGGGGTAAATGATGCAGGTAAAGCAGCAGCAGTATTAACAACGGTAAGTGGCAAGGAAATTTTAGCATCAATAGTTAAATCAACAGAGGGTGATGCGGATACAGGAGTAGGAGATCAGGCAACTGCAAATACAAGTGCGGTGGCGTTTGCAAAAGGAGGTAATGCCGCTAATTTAGCAAAAGAAGCAGCTAAAGCAGCAGCAGTATCAGGAGGAATAGTGTTACGATCATTAGTTAAGAATGGTAAATTGTCATCAGGAGCACAAGATGGACAAGCAGGAGGGAAGGAAGAAGTACAAGCAGTAGGGATAAGTGCAGTAAATAAACTATTAGTAGCAGTAGAAGATATAATAAAAAAGACAGTTAAGAATGTACTTGAGAAAGTAAAGAAAGAAGTAGATAAGGCAAGAGATCCAAAAGCAGTGGGGCAGCAGTAAGACTTGAATATAGTTAGCAAAGGGAGCGATAAAGCTCTCTTTTTTTATTTGCAGTATTGTGTATGTTATTAAAGCCTCATTTATTTGTTTTTTGCTTTCTTCACCAGCATTAGCTCCCCTTGAACTATTACCATCTTTAGCCTTTTTATCATCCCCAGCTACAGGTGATGAACTACTTGGTAATGTTGCTACTGTTGGTGCAGGTGCTACGGGTGCTAAAGGTGAAATTGGTAATTTGATAAGGGGAATAAAAAATATAGTAGATATAGTGCTGAAAAATGAGGGTAATGCTGTAATACCACTAGCCTCACTAGCAGTCTTTGCTCCTTCTATTATCTTATCTAGTTTACTCTCAACTAATGTTTAACTGCACTCTCTACTCCCTCAGCATTTGGATTTTTTTCTTCCTTCATTTCAGCAACAATCTTATTAAGTCCTGTTTTAACTCCTTCTATAGTCTCCTGAATTGCCTTAAAATACTTCCCTACATCCGACTTCTTACTCTCAACACGCAACCCCAATACACTCCCCACCATTTCCCCAAATGATGTAAAAACATTCAAAAATTCTTCACTCACATTAACTAATGACTTCAAAAATTTATTCTTTCCTTGCTCTGCTTCCACCACCCCACTATTACATCCCATCACTACCATCATCACCATCACCATCACTATTCCCTTTATTCTTTCCATCCTTCCCTTCCTACTCTCCTCTTCCTTCCTCAATTCTTCCTTACCTTTTGGCGCTGATGCTAATAATGCAAAGGACGCAACTATAGCAGGAGGTATAGTGTTAAGAGCGATAGCTAAAGGTGGTAAGTTTGCTAACGGAAATAGTAATACTGATATTTCTACTGCAATTAGAGGAGCAACAACAAGTGCCGTAACTAAAGCATTAGATACATTAACAATAGCAATAAGAAGTGCTATTGATGAAGGACTTAAAACCATTAAAGAAGCAATGAAAATTAATACTAATGCTACTCCTGTTGCATCTGGAAATAGTGGTTCTGGTAGTCAAAATCAATAAGTCGAAATTACATAATTAAATGATAAATAAAATGATATAAATTAAGTTATAAAGTAAAGATACTGAGAATTAAGCCCTTAGTATCTTTTGTTTTATGATATCTAAAAAGATATATTTTATTTGCTATAATTTGTTAGTTATTATCCATTCATAGGATGTATATGTTCTAATTAAAAATATTCGGTTTATTGTATAAAATTGTATAGGATAGAGTTGTATAGTTGTAAAATTTTGTATAAAAATATAATGAATCATAAGATTGTAATATAAATTTAGCATGGTATAAAAACACATTAAAACTTCTAACGAAACTAAGGTCTTAAATAATAGGTATATATTAAAAATGTAGAAAAGTCTAGCAATAGTAAAATTTTGTTTTTTAATGTAGATAATAGAATATTATACTATTTGATATTAAGAGGTAATTTGTACAAAAATTAATAATTTCTTTAGGATTTATTTCAATTATATTATTTGTACATATTGTTAAATATGTTTTCATCATTTTTTTGATAAAAAATAGTAATTTTAATTAAAAAAATTGTATTTTAGATAAAGTGATATATATATTATTAATTAATAATCATTACTATTTAGTAATAGTGATTATTAATTCTTAAAGAAGGAGAATATTTGTGAGAAAAAATTTATTTATATTATTAGTTTTGGGGTTAGCGTCTTGTAATCTAGATTCTAAATTATTGGATAATAAAGGAAGACCTGACAATTTTTTAAAAGATGTTGTAAATAATGTTCAAGATGTTGTAAATGACGTTCAAGGTGATGAACCAATAAAAAAAGATTTTGTGGATAAAGTTTCTGTTAAAAAAGTAGTAGGAGGAGATTCTGTAATAAAAGATGAGAAAGGGGAATTAGTATCTGCCCTTATAAATGATATTAATAGTGTTATGGGATTATTAAATCAAGATAAGGCTGAAGTTGAGGATGCAAATCAATATGGTATGAAAGATGAAGTGTTTAAATTTGTGTTAAATGATGTTAATGGTAAGACATTAGATCATGATGATAATAAGGAAGTAAGACGATTATTTTATTCCTCTTTGTTATACAATAAAGCAAGAATAGAAGATTTTGCAGAAATTCTTAAAAAAGTAGAATCGGATAATACAAACAAGGGTACATGGATTCAAGATATAATGAATGCTGTAGTAGTAGATCTTCAGTTTGGTTTTGAGAGAATAATTAATAAATTAGAAGAGAATAGGGAGCAACTTGATAAATTAAGTCTTGTTGATTTAAGAGAAATTAAGTCCAAGCTTGAAGAAATGCAATTACAGAAATTAAATTGGAGGAAAGCCATAGATAGTCTTATTTCATCTTATAAAGCTAAGGCAGATGGAATTGATTCTGATAGCAAGAAATTGATAGAGCATATTGAGCAAAAATATAAAGATCTTATTAAAGTTAAAACTCCTGGAATGAAGGCAGTATCTAATAGAATTATAGCTATTCTAGGTACAATTAAGTAATTTACTTATAATTATTAAAATACAAAGGAAGATAAATTAATAATAGTCTATCTTCCTATATTTTTGTTGTAAAATGTATTTTAGGTGAAGTTTGGTAGAAAAAATTTATTTTATATGTATTGTAAAAAAGAGTCTTTGGCTTATTTAAATTTTACTTTTATAATAACGGTTAGCCTTAAAGTTCTAAGCCCGCGTTTATTAATAATTTCATGGGCTGATATAATAAATAATATATCTTTTAATATT
>NC_011249.1 GCF_000019685.1 Borrelia duttonii Ly | reverse complement strand
AGTTGAACCCTTTCATTAGCCTTACCCTCTTGTTGATATTTTTGCGAAATAATCTTTTTTACAAACTCAATATCTCCTGATATTGCTAAAGTTTCATCCATTATATCTGATCTCTTTTCTTTTATTGTTTTAATCCAATAAAGTGCATCATTTACATACTTAACATCATCATCATAATTATTAGGCTGCAATTCAACTTCTAAACCTTTTATATCCGTTTCTTTTACTTCTTTATTATCTTTACTTTCTACTTTTTCTTCAGATTTTGATGTTTCTTTAGATTCTACTATTTCTTCTACTGTTTTTTTATCATCATCTTTTTCTACTACAGATTCTACTACAGGTAATATAACTTCTACTACAGGTAATATAGCTTCTAACACAGGTTCTACTACAGCTTTTAATACAGCTACAGGTTCTACTACTTCAGCATCACGAAATCCTTCTAAAGCTCCTTTGCCCTTATCAAGGAATAAACCACAACTAACAAAACTGAAAAGCAAACTTAAAATTAAAAATTTGTTTTTGAATTTCACTATTACACCTCTTTTGAAAAATTTGTCTTATTTAAACCCCCATTAATTATCACTAAGCTAATAAATATAATTAAAATAGCAACAATTATTAATTACTATTTTAAAGAAATTTATAGATAAAATGAAATTATTTAAGGTTTACATATTAAACAAAATATAATATAAAGCAAAAATCTTTATTTTCAATAATTCAAAATTAATTATTAATAAATTAATAACCAATACAAATAAAATCAATAATCATTTATTAACAACTTTGGCATTTAATTTTCTTTGCAAAGCGAGCACTTAAATTTTCAACCCTCAACTGAATTTTCTCCTCTTTAATTCTACGCTCTTTCTCCTCATATTCAATCCAGTCATCAAAACTTTTATCCGCTCCATATCTTCTTTGGAATTCTTTAAATTCACGATCCATTGCCTCTATATTAGCGTCAACCTGCGCTATAAATGCTTCCATCTCCATTTCTTCATCTCTAAAACCTTTCTTTTTTTTAGGAAATTTAATATCTTTCATAATAAAATAAAACCCGTTTTTTCCTATACTAAATTAACACTGTAAATGAGCACCATTAAATTTCTTCAAAGGATTAAAGTGTTTTGTGTAGATTAACTTCTATAATTTATTATCTATACAATTTTATACAATAAACCGAATATTTTTAATTAGAACATTTTAAAGAAACCACAAATAATAAAATTAATCATATCAAGTCATATATCTCTATTTAACACACTATAAAAGAGAAGATACCAAGATCTTCACTCTTAGTATCTTCTCTTTATAACTTTACCTTTTTTTATTTCATTATTTACTACATAACTTTGACTATCTATTTTGACCTCCAGAACCACTTTGCTCAGATACTACTGAAGTAGCATTAGTATTAATTTTAATTGCTTCCTTTACACTCTTAAGTTCTTCATCAATACTTCTTCTTATTCCTACTGTTTAATGTATCTAACGCCTTTGTTACTGCACTTACAACCCGCTCACTAACTTCTCAACATCAATTCCTGCAGAACTAGCAGAATTCTCAGCAGCTACATTACCAATTGGACTATCATCAGTACCTATAATCAAAAAATAAAAAACTAAGAGCTTATATGCTCCTAGCTCTCTTTTATTGACCTTATTTTTCCCAGTTACTTACCTTTTAATTAAACACTAATCCCATAAATCTAAAATTAACTTTATACCTTAATTAGAAGATTGAACAGGTTCTGATTTAACAGAACTTGTAAGTTCTTTTACTGCTTTATCTACTTCGGCTTTAATTGATATTACTAACTCATCAACTACTTTATTTAATCTAAGAAGTTCAACAACTCCTTTGTCACCATCATTTTTTCCAATTCTATCTATGGCTTTCTTTGCATTCTCATCAGTAGCACCTTCTATACCAAGCTCAGCATTACCCTCTTTTAATTTATCTAAAAACGATTTACTTTCCGTCTTGACAGTAGAAACTTTTTTCTTTAATTCATCAGAAACCCCAACTGTTTGTTCCAATGCTTCCAATTTAGTCTTTATAGAAGATACTACGCTATGTACTCCTGCAAGTAACGAACCATTCTTATCTTGTAAAGAACCAAGAGTATCATCATTCTGAATCTTCTTCCCTATAGCTTTAGCCAGCTCATCAACCGACTTAACTAAAGTTTCCACTTCTTTTACTTTCCCCAAAAACTCCACCGCACTCTTTATCTTCTCTCCTACTACTTTCTCTTTCTTCATTCTTCTAGCCTCCTTGTTTTTTCCTTTTTTTATAGCTACTTTATAGCTCTTATTTAAAAGCAAAAAACAAAGAAATGAGGCTTTATATAACATACACAATACCGCAAATAAAAAAGAGAGCTCTATTGCTCTCATTAACTAAGTTTTTATTGAAAAAATTTAACTATATTCTCAATTTTATCCTAATGATCTTATTCTTATCTTATTCTTTTATTCATTAATTTTAGCAACAGACCCTTCTCCTTGTTTAATCTCTCCTAATACCTTATTTATCTCTTTTAATCCTAAATCCACTCTATTCCTGATTGCTATAACCAATGTACTCAATACTTTATTTACTGCACTTGCTACTGCTCCATTTACTGCATTTGCATCTTTTGCATCATTATTAACTGCAAATTTACCTCCTTTTCCCATACCTCTCAATGCTATACCTCCCGCTATTACTGCATCTTTCTTTGCTGATTCCTCTTTAATTTCTTTCTTTGCATTAACAGCAACAGCAATCTCCGCTGCATCTGTTGCTTTCTCAATTCCATTAGCACTATCAGCTTGAGGATCTTCTTTTGCCTTCGCTATCGCCTTCAATATATCAGCTCCACTTACTGCTCCTATACTTGCCGCTGCCTTTGCAATATTTTCCTCTTTAGAATCAGCCTTATCATTATCACTAGCAAATAGCTTACCAACATCCTTTTTATCATCCCCTGTCTTGTTAGCATCCGCACTACCTTCATTATCTCTCAACACTACTCCAACTATTGCCTTTATCCCTTTTACCAATGATACAACTGCATCTTTGCTAACAGGAGTAGCTCCATGTCCAGCTGCAGTAGCATTCCCTATTGCCTCATCACCACTAGCTCCACTAACCGCTGTTTTCGCTCCTGCCTCTATCTTACCTATCTCCCCAATAAATTCACCTACCTATTGCACTTTTCTTTGTGTCCGCTTTATCCCCAATGTCCCTGTAATCATATCGCCAAAACTCACAAAAACATCTAAAAACCCTTTCCCTAAATTTACCATCTCACTCAAAAACACTTTCTCTGGATCTCTACCACCACTATTACATCCCACCAACATCACCACCATTATTTTTTTTATCCAACTTAATTTTTAAGGATTAAAAAAATATGATCTATATAACACATATAATACTGCAAATAAAAAAAGAGAGCTTTATTGGCTCCCTTTACAATATTTCTATCCAATTATTTTCAACTACACTCAATATATACTAATTTATCTTAATATATTTACAGACCTTTTATTACTAATTAATTATTTATTAGATTCTGATGAGCTATTTACAGAAACAGTTGGATTGGCAGAAGCATTAATTTTCATTGTTTCTTTTACTTCCTTTAATCCCAAATCAATTGTCTTTCTTATTCCTACTGTTAATGTATCTAATGCCTTAGTTACCGCACTCAATGCTACTCCTGTAACTACAGTAACAACGTCCAGCAGTAGCAGCAGCACTAGTATTAGCAAATTTACCACCCTTTGCCATTGCTCTCAACGCTATAGCTCCAGCATTATCAGAAGCGAACAATTTACCTGCTTCACCATCAGCAGCAGTTCTTTCAGTCTTACCATCTTCAGCTTTATTAGCATCCCCAGCATCAGCCTTCCCTACACCTTTAAGTACTACTTCCACTATCCCCTTAATCCCCTTTACTAGATTATCAATCTCACTGCCAGATACACCTGCAGCAACGCCTGCTCCACCAGCAGCAACATTTCCAATTAGGGCATTAGCATCACCCAATTGCCTCACCTGCTGTCTTTGCTCCTTCTATTATCTTATCTAGTTTACCCTCAACCAATGTTTTCACCGCAGTCTCAGTAGCATCAGCATTAGGATTCTTTTCTTTCTTCATATCATTAACAATTTTATTAAGTCCATCCTTTATCCCTTGCACAGTATCCTGAACCGTCTTAAAATATGTCCCTACATCTGACTTCTTCGAATCGGCCTTTAATCCCAATACATTCCCTACCATATCCCCAAAAGAAGTGAAAACATTTAAAATTCATTACTTATATTAACTAATGACTGCAAATATTTATTCTTCCCTTCCTCTCCTTCCTTCACTCCCCCACTATTACATCCCATCACCATCATCATCAATATTATTCCCTTCTTTCTCATTCTATTCCCTATATTATTCTCTCTCCCTATTACTCTCTTCCCTTTTATTTCTCCTTCTTTTACTTCTCTATTCATTTTCTTAGCCCTCCTTATTTATATTCATTATTAGCTTTTTCATAGCTTATTTATTAAGGACTAGAAGCAAAAAATATGATTTATATAGAAATAATTTATATAACATACACAATACTGCAAATAAAAAAAGAGAGCTTGATTGCTCTCTTCACTAATACTTTTACATAATCATTTTCAACTATATAAATAATATAAATATTACTGCTTCCCTGATGCTTTCGGCTCTCTTGCCTTATCCACTTCTTCCTTTACTTTCTCCAAAACATTCTTTACTGTCTTTTTCACTATTCCTTCTACTGCTACTAATAACTTATTTACTGCTGTTATTCCTACGCCTTGTACTGCTTTATCATCATTATTATCTTTTGCAGCTAACTTACCCCCTTTAACCAATGCTCTCAATGCTATACCTCCTGCTACTGCTCCTGCTTTCACTGCTTCTTTTGCTAATTTAGAAGCATCATCTGATCCTACTGCAAATTCTAATGGGGTTGTATTTGCAGTTGCATCATTTGATATTTTAACAGCCTTATCTTCTGTTGAATTAATTATTGATCCTAACATCTCCTCTCCTCTCACTGAGGATACTATCAATGCTGCTTTATCTCCCACTGCCGCTCCTGCATCAGCACCCGCTGCTAATACCTTGGCTCCATCTTTTGCATCAGCTCCTATTGATGCTTGAGCCAATGTAACATCACTTGCACTTGGTTCTTCAACCTTCTGTCCCTTTGCTACTTCCACTATCCCTTTCAATGCTTTATATGCCTTTTTTAATTCTTCTGTACTTGCTGCTACTCCCTGTTGGTTATTTACTACCTCAACTACTTTGTTACCATCACCTATATCTTTTAAAGATTCTAAATGGGTCTTCAATGAACTCAAAATTCCCTTAGCTGCATCAACTGCAATTCTAATTGCATTCTTTCCATCCTTTGATTCTTCACCTTTATCAACACCTGATGTTACTTTGCTTGCTACTTTTTCTAGTTCCTCTGATGCTTCTCCAATTTTACCACCCAAACTATTAAAATAACTTGCTACATCACTTCTCTTTGTATCTTTAGTCACTTTCAAGCCTAATGTATCTGACATTAACTCTATAAACGAATAAAATGCATTCTCTGCACTTCTCCCTACTTCCAGCAATACCTCACTCAAACTTCCTCCTCTCCCATCTCCTCCTCCTGTCCCTTCTCCTTTCACTCCTCCACTATTACATCCCATCATCATCATCACCAGCATTATCATTATTACTCTTATTTTCACCCTTCCCTTCCTACTCTCCTCTTTCTTTCCCAATTCTTCCTTCCATTTTACTCCTTTTATTCCCTCTCTCTTCATTTACTTCGCCTCCTTTTGTTTATTATTATTTTTTTTCTAGCTTATCTTTAAAAGCTAGTAAGATACAAAAACAAAATGGATACAGCTATGAATGAATGGATAAATTACAACTCAACAACTCATAAAAATATCCATACAAACATTGAAAATTAATTTTATTACCATCTATTATCAATCTAAAAATACAAAATCTTTAATATTAACTTTTTTAATACTTAAAAAGTATAGTTTTTAGTGTATTATTATGTTATATTGCAGCTAAAGCCATATATGATTATCATTCAATATTTTTAAATTAATGACTTATTCCACAACAAAGATTAAAACTTATTCTTTGTAATATATTATCTCTTTTGTATGTGTACAATTTTATTCAACAAACTGAATATTTTTAATTAGAACATTTTAAAGAAAATATAAATAATAAAATTAATCATACAAAGCAATACCTTACTATTTGACAAAACTATAAAATAAAAGATACAAAGAGCTTCGCTCTCAGTATCTTCACTTTATGACTTTATTTTTCCTATTTTATTATTTACTTATCTTTTCAGATGATACAGGAGTATCATTATTAACTTGCATTACTTTTTTTACTTCCTTAAGTCCCAAATCTATTGTTTTTCTTAGTGCTACTGTTAATGTATCTAATGCTTTAGTAACTGCACTTACTGCTGTTCCTTTAACTGCATTCACAACATCAACAGTAGCAGCAGCATTAGTATTAGCAAACTTACCTCCTTTTGCCATTGCTCTTAATGCTACAGCTCCTGCTATAGTCGCATCTTTAGCATTAGCTACAGCAACATTACCATTTTTAACGATGGCTCGCAATATATCAGCACCACTTACCGATCCAACAGCTTTAGCTGCATCTGCTGCTGACTTCTTTGCATTTTCCGCAGTACCTGCATTAGCAGCATCAAACAATTTTCCTGCTTCACCATCCCCATTAGTTCTTGCAGCAAGATTTTCAGCCTTTTTATCATCTCCAGCTTCAGCATTTCCTTCTTCACCAAGTACCACGTCTACAACTGACTTAACTCCATTAACTAATTTATTAATATCAATTCCAACAACACCTGCATTATCATCATTACCACCAGCAGCAACATTCCCAATGAAATCACTAGAATCACCAATTGCCTCACTTACTGTCTTTGCCCCTTCTATTATCTTATCTAGTTTACTCTCAACCAATGTTTTCACTACAGTAGCTGTAGCCTCAGCATTCGGATTCTTTTCTTCCTTCATTTCAGCAACAATTTTCTCAAGTTTATCTTTTGTCCCTTGCACAGTCTCCTGTACTGCCTTAAAATATTTTCCTACATCTGACTTTTTTGAATTAACATTCAACCCCAATACACTCCCTACCATTTCCCCAAATGAAGTGAAAACATTCAAAAATCCATTACTTACATTAACTAATGACTGCAAATATTTATTCTTTCCTTCCTCTCCTCCTGCTACTCCCCCACTATTACATCCCATCACCACCACTACCATCATCATTATTATTCTTATTATTTCTTCTTCCCCTCCTATTTTATTTTTTATTTATTTAGCTTATCTTTTAAGTTTATTAAGACACAAAAAACAAAATCAAAAAATAACGAATAAACGAATAAATAATAATTTATAAAAATTATCTATATAAAAACTGAACATTAATTTTATTATCATCTATTACAAATCTGAAAATATAAAATATTTATCATTGATTTTTTTATAATTTATAATATTTAATTGCTTTGTATAAATAATGGTATTTTCACACATTGTAATTAAAAATACATATGATTGTAATTCAATTTTTTCAAATGGCTAATATATTCCACAATAAAGATTAAGACCTGTTTTTTACTGTATGAAATTTGTTTGTAAATTTTATACAATAAACTGCATATTTTTCACTAAAACATTTAAATAAAACCAAAAATAATAAAAATTAATCATATAAAGCAATATATCTCTAATTTAACACACTATAAAATAAAAGACACCAAGAGATTACTCCCAGTATCTTTATCTCTATTAACTTTATTTATTTTCTTCAAGCTATTATTCTTGAATATCTTGGTATTTACATATTCAGTTATTTGACACAGCAGACTTAACCGTAAGTTCTCCTATTGATGCTTCTATTGCATCTATAGCAAGCTTTAACAATGCATCGATCGCCGTATTAAGCTTAATCAATTCAGCAACTCCTTTATCACCATCCTTTTTACCAATTCTATCTATAGCTTTCTTTGTATCATCATCAGAAGCATCTTTTTTACCAAGTTCAACATTACCACTTTTCAACTTATCAAAGAATGTCTTACCTTCTGTTTCAACAGCAACAATCTCTCTTTTCAATTTATCAGAAATGTTATCTGTTGTTTCTAATCCTTTTAACTTAGTGTTTACAGCTAATATTACACTATACACTCCTGCAATTAATGATCCATTTTGACCAACTTCAGCAGCAAGACTACCATTAGCATCAATCTTTTTGCCTATAGCTTTAGCCAACTCGTCAACCAACTTAACTAAAGTATGCACTTCTTTTACTTTCCCCAAAAACTCCACCGCATCTCTTATCTTTTTACTTACTACCTTTACTCTATTCCTTCTCCTCTCCTATTCATCTCTTTCCCTTTTATTCCCTTCCCCTCTCTATTATTAACTTCATTCTTATTTCCTAATTTCTCTTTCATCCTTTTCTTCACATCCTTGTTTTTATTATTTATTTTTTTCTAGCTTATCTTTAAAGAAAGCACACAAAAAACAAACTGGATACAGCTATGAATGAATGTATAAATGGAAATTCATAAAAATATCTACATAAATAATGACTGATTTATTATCATCCTATTATCAATCTGAAAATATAAAATCTTTATCATTGACATATATATATGTGTGTCACTAAGATAGCTTGTGGTATAATTTCATATTATAATTAGCATTATATATGATTATTATTCAATCATTTCAAATGATTAATATATTTTTTTGTATGTACAATTTCATAAAATAAACTGAATATTTTTCATTAGATTATTTTTAAAAACGTACAAATAACAAAATTTAATCTCTTTATTCTTTTAAATTTATTGTATAATTACATCAAGGAGATTTTCTATGGCTCAGCCACAACCAATCATCACACAACAAATGGTATTAACAGAACTTATTAAAGTAGGAATTAATAGAGACATTGCTGCTGATCTATCTTACCGATATTATAAAAATGAACTTACTTATAAAGATCTTGAATACCTAGAAAATAATTTCAATAGTAAAATTGATAAAATAGAAGATAAGCTAAAATCTGAAATTACCTCCACTAAAGTAGAACTTAATAATAAAATTGATACCAAGTTTAATGAACTTGACAATAAAATTGATAAAATTGAAGATAGACTAAAATCTGAAATTACCTCCACTAAAGTAGAACTTAATAATAAAATTGATGCTAAATTTAATGAACTTGACAATAAAATTGACAAAACCGAAGATAGAATAAAATCTGAAATTATCTCCACTAAGATAGAACTTAATAATAAAATTGATACTAAATTTAGTGAACTTGACAATAAAATTGACAAAATTGAAGATAGAATAAAATCTGAAATTATCTCCACTAAAGTAGAACTTAATAATAAAATTGATGCTAAATTTAATGAACTTAAAAACACAGGAAAACTGCATAACTGGATGTTTGGAACTATTATTACTCTTAATATAGGAATTTTTCTAGCCTTATTTTCAATAATATATTCCATACTAAACAAATAATATATTCAATAAAACACACTTATACCATATAAGTATATCAAGTTAGCTCTATAAAAATATTATGGTAATGAACTATAGGCTTTTAATATTTACTTATCTGATTATTTAATAAATTTATAATTAATCTTTTACTTGATCTTATCTAAGATAACTTTAATTTTATTAGCATGATTTATAACAGGATCATATAAAGACAAAAGGTTATCATAGCAATAATTTTTTCAAAAAATTTTTGCATAATTCAGCACTAACATTGACAAGATGCTGCTTAACATCACTCCCAATAATATCTGAATTTGGTCCTATTAATTCCTTTATTAACTCTGTTTTTGATGATCCAATCTTTTCAATAAAAAGAATATTTCAAACAAAAAGATTTTATTATATCAATAATATTGATATTTATATTTATTTTAATAAGTCTATTACTGATATCTTGCAGCCCAAAAAAGTATGACCATATTTCCAGTATTGTAACACAAAGAAAAGTAGATAAGCTTTTAAAAGCCCCCCGGTTGTTTCTGTAACTGGAAAAGCTCAAGATGGTATTGTCATTAGTGGTAACCCCCCAATAAAGGTTCCTAAAGCAACAAATATCACTTTAATAATAGCAAAGTCTCCCAAAGCAAAAAGATGCTTGAATTTGCAAGGACCAATAAAGCAGAAAAAGAAGATATAAAGCATACCAATGAAATTACAACTGCAAGAGATAAAAGGAAGACTATGTCAAATATATAATGTATATAATATTACATAAGATCTTTAATCAATGATCAATAAAAACAATAATTATAAAAAATATAAATATACAAAAAACATCAATGTCAGGTTCAATATTGTAGATATTTGAAAAATCAAGTTTGAATTTATTGTTCACAATATTTGGTTAATAATGTCTGATTTACTGTTACTTTTCTTGAATGTATGACACTATTTAACAACAAACATCCTTCCCATCCTTCTTTACAAAGAACAAAAGAAGTGTTTCTTTTAAATAAATTTATCTTACTGATTTTCATAGATAATTATTTATTGTTGTCAACTAGTTTCTGTTTCTGATGCCTCATTTTCTTGTTTAATTATATAGCTAGATCTCATTTATCTACTTTACTATTTTAGCTAAAAAACCCAAAACAAACACATCCTCAACCTTATTAACCTTACTATCTTTTTTAGCATCAGCATTAGCTGACACAATAGCTTTCAACATATCAGCATCATTTACCGATACTATTAATGCACTTGATGATACTAATATATTTATCTTCAGTATCATCAAATTATACATCTAAATATATAAAACAAAGTCATATTATTGACGACTTTGCATTTTTTAATTTTTTAATTTTTTAATAAAAACAAATTATGAAGAAATAATCAATTTAAAAGATTCTTTATGCACCTTAAGATCTTTTAAGTCAAAAAATCTAAGCAATGATTCATCAGAAGTATAATAAGTCACACTAGAAGGATCCATATATGCATGCCTTATCACAGATTCATATTCTTTTTTAACTACATTAAATTGATTTTCCATCTTTTGTTTTTTATCAAGATCTTTTTCAGCATCAATAAACACCTTAACTTCATCTATTATTTTCAAAAGTTCTAAAATATTTGTAACAAGATTTGGAATAAGCCCCTCTCTGAAAGAACGAACTTTCATAATTGTAAAGATAAACCGAGTAAAATACCTATTTTTATCTATCTGAGAAAGTTCTTTAGAGAACTGACCACCATCAACAATTTCTTTGATATGTCTAATAACCTGTCTAGTATCTTGCCCAGAAACAAAATCTAATGCTTTTATACGTCGATTTTTAAACACCTCAAACTTATCTTTTTGAGCCTGATTATGAATCTCTATAAACTGACATCTATAAACTATAGGTTTATTATACGCATCCCTTAACATTGTTATATAATCATCTTCAAGCTTTACACATTCTAAATGTAACTCCTGTCTCTTTTTATAATTTTTGACAATCTTAATAAATTCCTTAATTTCTGCGATTTCAGTAACAACACACAAAATGCTTTCAGCAAGAGATTTTATCACCTGATCTTCAAGACCATTTATAAATTTATAAAATCCACTGTCAGTATACTGATCTCCTTCTGCAAAATCAACTACTACTTTTTGGAAATATAAAATTGCTTTTATCTGATCATCTGACAACTTAAATTTGCTAGTTAACAAATTTTTAAGTATTTCATTATTATCAGATAATTTCTCCTCAAAATCCTCACTTTTTTTTAAATGAATACGCAAATTTATATCTTCTAAGTCTTCATTAACATCGATATCCAATAATCCTTTTAAATTACAACTACTAAACAATATCATTAATACTGTTAATACATTGATCATAATATTTTTCAAAATTAATACCTCCTTTTTCCTTGTACATTGAAACTGATTACCCAATTTTATTACTTAATAACCACACACTACCCCCTTTTTCTCATTACCTTTATCAAATAAATCCCATACTTTATAACACATATAAAGAAAAATTTAGTTTTATTACCAATCTTACTTTCAAGATAAAAATTATATTTATAAATTAAGATGGTTTATCTCATCTAGATAATCTCCAATTCTTATAACATGTTTTTTAACTCAACAAATTTTTATATTTATAACTAATTATTACATTAAAAGTAAAACTAATTAAAAAAATCAATAAGTAACTTTTAATTAATAAATTATTATCTTATACAATAAACCAAAACCATCAATGACTTATAATTATTAATATTAATATAATATAATAATATTAATTAATAATCAATACTATTTATAATATGATATATATTTAAAATCATTATAAAATGAATTCATTGTTACTTAGAATTATTTTCTAAGTATTCAAGATCTTTATAAGTAAGTTCATTTTTATAATATAAGGAAGGTAAATCAACCACAATATTTCTATTAATTCTTGCTTTAATAAGTAGTTTTATTAATCCCATTTGCTAAGTAATGATTGGTTGTACTTGAACCCATAGAAACTCTCTTTAATTATAATTAAATAAATAGACATTAAAAATAATGTCATATACAATTTTATTGTTATTGATATAAAAATATATGTATATTCTTTTTTTATAAAAAGTAATCATATAAATGATCTTAGTGAGAATACACATATGGTAAAAATTAAAATTACATATAACACTATGCTCTTAAAGATGAGGTACTGTTAAAGCAAAGCAAATCGTGTTTTTCTTATAATAAAATTATTGACATAGTGAAACAAGTAAGAAGAATGATTATAGATAAAAAAAGAAAATGTATTCATTTACATAGCCTCAAATTCTATAATTACTAACGCCGAAATCCATTGTATAAAGCATGTTTTTCAAAATACTACCATCTCCTAATACATATTTGTCATAAACACAATACAAATCTACCCTAATAACCTAAATATGATAATCCAGAGAATAAGGAAATCGCATTTCTTAACAAACCTGTACAACTACTTGGCTTTATAATCACCACAATCATCTTCCGATATTTTTATAGAATACTGAGCACAAGATATCAAATACTACACATCAACATAATAGAATATTTGTGTTTAAAATATTCTCATTACTGTAAAAAACTTCCTCTAATCATTATCAAATTTCAACCAATTATTAAAAAATTAGTAATTAATGTACATTAACTATTAATTAGTATAATGCGCATTACATATTCGTCATATCCATCATATGTCAAGTTACATTTTATAAATATTGCAACGATTATCCATAATGCCTTAAATATATACTATAATTAACATGTTACTAAATCT
Organism: Borrelia duttonii Ly; assembly: GCF_000019685.1. Classification (NCBI taxonomy): domain Bacteria; kingdom Pseudomonadati; phylum Spirochaetota; class Spirochaetia; order Spirochaetales; family Borreliaceae; genus Borrelia; species Borrelia duttonii. The sequence continues at coordinate 22,385 of NC_011249.1, read as the reverse complement.
TATCCAAAACAACTTTAATTTCATCAGCTAAAGTTATAACAGAATCACTTTTAGAGTAAAAGTCTTTGAACCTTGTTTCAAAATATGATGCTAATTCATCAACGGTAGCATCAACACTTTTTAGAGTATGCTTTGTTTCTGAATTAATTACTTCATTCCTATTGTAATCATATACAAATTTTTGTATTATTTCGGTTTTTAATTCTGTTTTCGCTAATTCAAGTTCTTGCAATTTAGTCTTCAAAAATCTTATATCTTTTAGCAATAGCGTATCAAGTTTCTCTTTTTTATATTGTAAAGCGTTATATACATTTATATAATAAGCCCTAGCATAGTTTCTTGCCTTTTCGGTTACCCTGTTTTTTAGTTTATTTATTTCCGAATCCAAATCTACAAAAGGCAAAGGAACACTATAAGAAGATCTCACCCTAAAAGCTAAAATCTCATAAATATATATAAAAGGTTTCATAATATCATCATTATATTCAAGGGCAAGGTAAAATTCTTTCCTTAGTGCAAGGTCTTTATATGGAACGTTCTCTACACCATTGTTATATCTAAGCCTTAAAAACAAACCATTGGGGGCTCCCATATAATATAGCTTGCCTATAGAATCGTCTATGATATTACGCCACCTTAAAGGTCCAATAAAACTACGATAATTCTCATTCCAAATGATGGTACCATCATGAAATTTTAATATTTTTGTTACTTCAATAGGAATTTTACTTTTAATCTCTGCAATTTCTTTTTGCACTTTTTGTTCTAGAGTTTCCTCATCATCAACAATGTCATTATTTAGTGGACTATCACTCTCTCGTGATTTAGCACCATCAACTACACGATCAGTGCAAACACCATTTGGATTTTTAATAATACTACCAATAGGATCATATTTTTTTGGACCACAAGCTACTAGTAATAAATTCATTAACATATAAAATGTAATAAAATAATTTTGTTTTAAAATATTTCCCCCCTTATTGTAAAAAAACTCCTCCCTCTATCTTGTTAGATTTTTAACAAAGTTAAAAATTGGCAATTTATTTCAACTCTTAAATATTAGTCAACATTACACATATTTATCATATTCATATATCACGCCAAATTTCATAAACATTGTAATAATTATCTATGACGTCTTTAACGCATAAACAAGTAAGCAAGAAAATTTTTTGGATTTATACCAATTTATACTGAATATATATCAAAAAACATTTTTAGAAATTTATTTATAATATAAATCAAAAAACGTAATTTTCAAAAAGTCAACAATAACAAATACAAATCTATATTAATTAAATTAATAATATAAATTATTAATAATCAAATTAATAACTCAAAATCATCACATATTCTTGAAAGTTGTAAATTATTACTTTTACATAATGACCATTATTTACTAAAAGCTCATTCAACTTCTTTTGATATTTTTATAGTCTCAACAAATCTACATTTGATATGTCTGAAATTTATTTTGAATTTTAAAGTCAAAAATCTACTTTACAAAATTCTTTTTAATATGTTATTACATTAAATATATACTAAAATTTCATTTATATTATTAACAATAATAACTAATAATTACATAGCAAATGATTTTAAGTAAACCTGTCAAATCCGGAATTAATAGAGACATTATATTAAAGCATAGTCTAAAAGCTAATGTCATACCTACTTGTGAACTTTACAAAAGTAAAACCATGGTTCTCCCTAAGATCTTGTCTAAAACATTTTTGTGAAGAATAATACTTATAATATTTATACTTTGTATATTTAATACTTTCCTATTTTTTTAATTTGACATACATTGACTATTTGCAACATTCATTTTTTTTTAATACGTTAACATTAATTCACACCGACATTAGCTAAAAAAACAACATAACCACCATAAATTATTTTTACTTTAGTCATTATTTAACATGAATTAAATAACACGAACAATCCAATTTACAAAATAACATATCCAACTATATATCTATATATAGACACAAATACAAAATGAATATATAATAAAAAAATAGGAGAATATTTATGAGCAAGTTTATAAATTACTTAATACTTTATAGCACGGTATTTTTATACTGTTGTAACAAAGATTACATTCCACAAAAAGAAAATTTTTCAAATCCGACTACAACTACTCATAAAAATTTACCAATAAGTACAGACAAATCAACGCCTATTATTCTCACTAAAGAAGAACAAGATCGATTTAAGGTTCTAATTGATGGTCTTAATAAGATATCAGAATTATATAAAGATAGAATAGATAATAACAAATATAAAAATTTTTTTAATTGGATTTCAAAAGACACAAAAAGACAAAAAGAATTAGCTAATGCATTCGCACATGTATATCAATTTTTAAGAAAAAAATCGATAAAATCAGAAATTTTAGATTTTCCTCAGGCTATAGTTAATGTTATTAACAATGCATATGAAAATGAATTCATTGAAAATTCACATGAAAATGAATTCTATGATGCTAGAACTTCTCAAGATATCGAACAATTTTTTAGAGGAGTTTTAGAGGAAATGATGCAAAACAATAATAATACAAATGAAAAACTATTTAATTTTCTTAAAAAAGAACTGGGTGATTTAACAAATCATGTAGCTGGACTTATGGGAGAAGAAGTATATGAAGGTAGATTAGATCAAAATCAACAAAAAACATTAAAAATCTTTTCTACAATCTTAACTGAGGAGATATATAGAGATAATCACATTAGAGGGGCAAAAATGAGAGGAAAATTTCTTCAATTAAGCGACATAAGTATACAAACAACATTGAATCATATAGACAAAGAATTGTCAAAATGTAGTGGAAATTATCGAGGTAGGCAATCTCTTAAAGCTTCTATGAAAGAATATTTCGACAAAATAAATACAATAGATGATGAACCACAATTAAATGATGAAATAATAAGTGACTTTACAAAAGTGGTAATCAGTGATTGTGGAACTGGAGGATAAGTATTAATTCATAATTTTATTATCCAAATGTCAAGAATAATAATTTACATAAAAAGAGCAAAAATATAGATGAAATTTTTTCAATTTTTGCTCTTTTATCTCTCTTCTAATCTCTTATAAATTATCTCAGTATAATATCTCATTTACAAATATTTCCAACATCTATGCAATTAATATCTTTTAAAACCACTACTTATTCTACAATAGAACTAGGAAGTAATTATATCTTAACATAATTGTTATCTATATACTTGCTAAGACTTAATGTTATATAAAAAAATAAATAGTTTATATATTGCTCAGAAAACCAAATTACAAAAACTTAGACCCTAATTAGATATTCTTATTTAAGAATATCTAATCAAGACCTAAAGCCTTTGTGAATTGAACACAATATTAGGAGTCCTAAATGATAGCACTACTAATAACACACATTATACAATAAATTCAAAGTAAAAATCAACTGTTAATTTAAAAAATAAAAACTCATCTATTTGGCTTACAAAAAATTGAATTATTAAAAAACCTAAATAAGAAATATTAGAATCTGTTATCTTAACAAATTTATACTTTCATCAAAATTAAATATAATTGGTACAATAGGTATTATAAAACAAAACAAAATTTAAGACTTTTAGAATGAATTCTTTGTACGTTAAAAAATTTACTTCAATCTTTGTGCGATACATATTACATATTTCATATACTAAATTGCTAATCAATATCTACTTTACTAATTAATTTTAAATTTTTAAATTTTCAAATTCATGTAAAAATTCTTCAAGTAAATCTTTCTTACTTAAAAAAAGTTTATCCATTACAAAACTAGCAAATTTCACATTTTTCTTATAAAAATCATAACTCTCTTTATTTTTAAGTTGAAATCTCAAAGGCTTTATTAAATTTTGTCTTGATTTCTTTATAGTCTTACTTTCCCTATTTTTAATAAAAAATAAAGTTTGATTAAATCCATTTTTTAAAACAAAATCATCATTGATCAAACCTTCTTCCATTGCTGTTGCTATTTTTAGATAATTATAAACCTGAGTCTTTGCCAAATTAAGATTTAATATAAAATTAATAAATGTCTTGTATCCATCTAATTTATAATATCCTTTATCTTTAATTTCCTTTAATATTTTCATTGTCTCTATTTTATTGTAAATTTCATCTTTAAAATTAATAATTAACTTTTCTTTTAATTTGCTATAATGAACCAACACCTTTTCATGTTCAGTTACATTAGAATCATCCAAAGTTCTCTTATTAAGTTTTATCTGCATATACATCCCCCCCTCTTTTTACTTTATTATTTAAAGTTCACTAGTGAACATTTCGTTTTTGCTGAATATATTTAAAAAAAATACACAATGCTTCTTCATACTCGTGTATATAATCTTTATTCAAATCAAAAGCACTATCTTCTGCTATCCTTTTATTTAGATCCTCTCTTTCAGATATAGTCCCCAAAAAATTACTTTTTGATTGTAACATTTCAAGAAGATATTTATGTGTGTTATTTTTTTTAAATCTTGTTACTAATATGAAAATAAAAATAGATATATCTAATTTATCCACAAAAAATTTAAATAAATCTAAACTTTCAACTGCCCATTTTTCTGCTGTCATTGGAACTATAACATAATTACTCACTACCAAAGCATTTATTAAAGTAAAATCTAAACTAGGATTAGTATCTATCACTATATAATCATAATCAGCTTCCAACTGCTTTAATTGTTTTTTCAGTTTCAATTCTTTGAAAGGAATTGGTTCGATGTTAAATTGATGCAAGGTTAAATAACTAGGTATCAAGTCTAAATTATTATCAATACTAATTATAGCCTTATTAATGCTCAAATTTGCCTTTAAAACTTCATATGTATTTTGGTTTATAAGATCTATATTGGCTTTTTCAATTTTAGTAGAATAATAACTAGTAGTAGACGCTTGACTATCCATATCTATCAGCAAAACTTTATATTTTTTGGATAAAAGAGTTGCAAGAATTATGGAGCTTGTACTCTTGCCAACCCCTCCTTTAATGCTTGCAATAGTGATTATTTCATCTTTTTTTCTATCCATCTTGTTATAATACCCCCACTCGGTAATTTTTTATTGTAAAATTCATATACTTGTTTTTCTAAACTTATTATTAATTCAAGCAAAAATTTACCATACTGCGTCTCTAATTTTTCTTTTTTAAGTAATTTAGCAATTCCTTTAATGTAACAAAAAACACTTCCCTTATGAAATCTAAATTCTATATAACATACTTTTGAAAAGGTATATGCCTTCATAATACCATTTTCTTCATACCTTGTTATAATATTTTGTATCGGTTTTCTATATCCATAAAATATTCCTAAAAATTTGTCATCTTCTCTTAAAGAAAACAAATTAAACTCATTAATTTTTTCTCTATCAAACAACCCTCTAAACGAAATGAAAAATTTATGTTTTTGGTTCTTATTAACACCAAATACATATAAATCATTCATTATCTTAGTATGATATATTTTTCTATCTTGTATATTCTCTACTCTTATAAATATACGCTTTTTTTCTATTTGCTTAATATCTGCTTTTTTAGCTTTAAGACGTTCTAATGCACTATTCATAACGAATCCTCAATCAACAATCTTTTTATACTTTCCTACCCCTAAATAATCTTTTTCTTTTATTATTGTTAAAAGTTCATAGTAATAATGATTATTAAATACCTTGCTATACTTTAAATCATTCTGTTTATTTAAATAATTTTTTAACATTGATGCTAAAACTTTAACCTCTATTTTATCCCTTAACTGATCTAGCAGTATACTAAATATATTATCTTTAATCTGCTGGAGGTCTTCTTTTTTTTCTTTTTTCTTACATTCAACCGTTCTCTTAATCCTTTTTACCATCTGTCCTAAATCCCTATATTTACTACTCTCTATAATAAAGTGCGGCTTATCTTTGTATTTTTCATATGCTTTTTGCATTTCTATCTCCAGTTGTTTTTTGTCATATCCTTCCTTTGCTAAGTCTTCCTTTTTTGCTGCTAGTGTTTCTTCTAATTCCCTTTGTTTTTCTACTAATTTCCTGCTCTTATTTTGTTCCTTTTTTCTTTTATTTTCTTCTTTCTTTAGCTCTATCAATTTTTTTATTTTAATTTCTTTTGTTGTTTCTAAGTTTAAAATCGAGAGATATTTATCGTCTTTGAATTTGCACTTTTTTGCATATTTTTCTAACTGTTTTTGTTCTCTTTCTTTTTTTTCTTCTTCTTTATTATTATAATTATATATAGATTCCCATTTTTCTACATTCCCATTATTATTACATGACTTTGTATGATATGAGTTAGCACGTTTTTGAAATCTTTCTTCTTTTTTTTCTTTAAAATATTTATTGATTTTGTAATGACATACTTTTTTATGATGTTTAAGTTTGTAATGGATTTCTGTTCCACGATTTTCTCCTAAATGTTTGTAGTAGTTACTAGTTACTTGAAATTCTTTTTCTAGTTTGTACAAATAACTTTGTAGTGTTTTGAGTGTAACTTTCTTTTGTTGGTTATTTTCTAAGTTGTTATTAAAGTAATAGAGTATATCGCTTTGATTATATTTTTTAAGTTTGACATTTACATAATTTAATGTTGATATTAAAACAATTAATTTATGTTGGTGTTTATTTGTAGTTTTTTTCATGTTCTTCATTTAAATCCCCTTATTTATTGTGCATTATTAATAATGATAATAATAACCTAATTTTTATTAAAAAGTAAACCTTTTTTTAAATAAAAATTTTTTTAAAAAAATATAAAAAATTATAGCTTCATTCACACAAAGACATCAAACTTTAGATGGTTAGAGAACAAAATCTAGAAAATCTGTCTATATAATGAAAAAATTTCAAATAAATGGGTACGATGGGATGCAAATTACATGGCATTAGTATTTTGATACGGATATTTATCCTAAACCAATTACAGATTGTAATTAAATAAAAAAAATATTAACAAATTATATGCATATGCTCAACAAGATAAGGATGATTTGTAGAGTAGAGTATATAAAGTATGTTAGATAACTTAACTATAGAGTTTTCATTAGCTTATAACATTGTTTATAGATTGATAGATAATATATTCTTTTGCTAAATTTAAGTAAAAGATTCATTAAAGATAAATTTAAATTAATTACTGATAATTATGATTTTTAGGAGTCTATTCAATATAAATATTTTAAAGATAAACATATTTAAGTTGAGAGAAGTAAAGCATTATTTATGAAATCAATTGCAATACTTTGTGGTATATTTAACAAATACGCAAAACTTTTTTTGAATTTTTTGTAAGTTTTGTTTTGATATCCTTTTATTTTACCATTTTGATTATTATATATAATTCATTTTATTATTAATTTTTCCATCTAAATGTAATACGGTAGTCATATTGAAATTCTTCTTTAAGTCTTTGAAATATTTTTTCATTGGTATTATTATCTTCAAATATTTCTATGATATTATTGTGATTTATATCGTCATATTGTGAAATTTCGTATGTATTATTGGAATATCCACTGTTTTGATGAAAGTTAAGAGCATTATTTACATGTTGTTCAATAGCATTATTTGTTGGAAATGCTTGTCTTGTGTTTTTGAAAGAATTATATGCTTTACTAAAGGAATTGCTTAATTCTTTTTGTTTTTTTGTATCATTTAAAATCCAATTACGAAATTTTTGATATTTTTCTATAGCATTTGAATTACTTTTTTTGCTTAAAAATGTGTGTGTTTTCAATGATTGATCAATTTTATTCATTAATAAGTTGAATTTATGTTGTTCATCATTGGTTAGAGTAACCGCTTGTTCTTGTAGCTTAGCATTTTTGAATTTATTATTAGGTGTGTTTACGTTACAATTGTACAAAAATAACATACTACAAAGTGTTAATATAATTCTATTTTTATTCATAAAATATTCTCCTCATTTTGAATTATACATTATATTTCTCTTTGTATATATGCTTGTAAATTTTTATTTGCTGGTTTTTTAAAATTATTATTTTGTTATTGACTTTGCGTTAAAGTACATTAATTTTTGTTAATTTATAGATAAATTAATTTACATAAGGGTTAAAGAAGTATGAGTAAAATAAAAAAATCATTTTATGATTATATTGTTTGTTTTCATAAAGGTAAATTTTATGATGCTCAGATTAGTAAGGATTAGTAAGGATATGATCGTAAGTTATTCTAATGTTTGGAAAATGAGATGTAGATGGAAATTTAGAGAAATTAATAATTTTTAGGAACATCCTTAAAGTAACAATTAGTGAAGGTATCTTAATTTTTCCTTTTTTGCACACAATAAACCTAAATTACTGCTGTTAATCCTAATACCAAGAGTGCTCCTGATTATAGATAGCTTGATCCATGTTGTTTTTTGTATCTTACTATACTTTAAAGATAAATTAGAAGAGAAGAAGGAAGTGATGCATATAGAGGTGATATGATTACAGGGACATTGGGGATAAAGGCGGACACAAAGAAGAGTGAGATAGGAGCTTATTTTACTAAGGTCAAGAATACTATGAAAATAGTGAAAGAAAAGTTGCAAGCAGAAATTGCTAAAAGTGGTAATTATAAAAAAATTAAGGCAGTTGTTGATAAGTTTATTACCGATATATTGGACAGAGTTGCAGTAGGTGCTAACAAGGCAGCTAAAGGTGCTGAGGGTGAATTTGTTCTTGGTGGTGCTGTTGCCAATCAGGATGGTGAACCCGCAGAATCAGCAAGTGTAGACGCACTTGTTAAAGGAATTAGACAGATAGTTGAAGTAGTTTTGGAGGATAAGGGAAGTGCAGGAACTAATAAGACTGGTAGTACAGAGCAGCAGTCAATTGGTAAATTGCTTGGTCAAAAGACTAATGGTGTAACAGAGCAACAGGCGGCAGCGGCAGGTGCATCAGTAGGAGCAGTGAGTGGTGCTGACATATTGCAATCTATATCGAAGTCAGGTAATGCTATTAAGAAAGCTATTGATCAAGTAACTAATGCGGCAGAGATTGCAGTTGCTAATAAGGAAGACAATAAGGATCTTGGAGATTTGGCAAGAAAGGATGCGTTGATAGCAGCAGGAATAGCATTGAGAGCTATGGCTAAGGGTGGTAAATTTGCTGCTAAACGAGATGAATCGAAGTCTGCACATGCGATAAATGGAGTAGCTGCAAATGCGGTAAGTAAGACACTTAGTACACTAATAATAGCAATAAGAAATAGTGTAGATAGTGGATTAAAAAAGATAAATGAAGTACTAGCTACGGTGAAACAAGAAGATAAATCTAGTGAAGCAACAGTTAGTGGACAATAGTAAGTAATTGTCGATGAAAATCAGTAGAAAATAATAAATAGAGTTATTTAAAGGAAACACTTCTCTTATTCTTTGTGAGAAATACAGAGAAGGTGTTTTTTTCTTAAATCAAGTAATTTCATCAAGACATTTATTTTATTTTGAAGTGTCATTTTTTCCTTTTCTGTTTTCTCTATATGTATGAATGCTAAAAATAGTTTATTTCAGGTTCATTCTAATTAGGATTATTATAAATAATAATTGTATTTTTTTATTCATTTATTTTTGTTTGTTACTTTTATTTGTTTGAGATTTTTATATTGTAAAAGGAAAGGTAAGGAGGCTTTGAAAGAGGTGAATAGGGAATAATAAGATTTTAAGAAGGAATATTTAGTGAAGATATCGTTGAGAGAGATAATAGAAGATATAGAGAGAATAGGGGGAATAGTAAATAGGATAAATAAGGGAATAGAGGGGCTTTTGAGAGATTGGTTTTTTGGGGGGATGGTGATGATGATAGTGATGGGATGTAATAGTGGAGGAGTAAAAGGGGAAGGAACAGGAGGAGGTGGTGGGAGAGGATTAAGTAGAGCAATGATGGAAGTAGGGAGGAGTGCAGAGAGGGCATTTTATGCATTTATAGAGTTAGTGGCAGATACATTGGGATTTAAAGTGACTCAAGATACGAAGAGAAGTGATGTAGCAGGTTATTTTGATAGTTTAGGAGGTAAACTTGGAGAAGCATCAGAGGAATTAGAAAAAGTGGCTAAAAAAGCAATGATAGGTGTTGATAAAAGCGATGAATCAAAAAATCCAATTAGAATTGCAGTTGATACAGCTAAGGAAATTTTAAGTTCATTGAAAACCCATTTAGAATCATTAAAGGGAATAGGTGATGATAACAAAGTTGTTGGGGTGACCTCTCAACAAGACGGGGTGGCAGTAAATGCGGATGCATTAAAGATAGTGTATAAAGCATTGAAAGGAATAGTTGAGACAGCTAAGGCACAACAAGTTAAAGAACTAAATTTGAGTAGTGTGACATTGTCCCAAGCATCATTAGGAGTAGCTAGTCCGGAAAATGGAACCAAGGTGTTAGCTACAGGTGCTGCAGGAGCGGCAGTGGGAGATAAAGCAGTATTAATAGTATCAGCGGTGAGTGGTGAAGGAATGTTAGAATCAATAGTAAAATCAAAAGACACTGATGTTAAAGCACTAGGAGCAGCAGCAGTGGCGGATACAACACCATTGGAATTTGCAGTAGGAGGAACAGCAGATAATGTGGCTAATGCTAATGCAAAAGCAGCATCAGTAGCAGGAGGAATAGCATTGCGTTCATTGGTTAAAGGAGGTAAATTAGCTTCACATAGTACGAATAACGATGAAAAGGCAGTACAATCAGCAGGAATAACAGCAGTAAATAAACTATTAGTAGCAGTAGAAGATATAATAAAAAAGACAGTTAAGAATGTACTTGAGAAAGTAAAGGCAGAAGTAGATAAGGCAAGAGATCCAAAAGCAGTGGGTCAGCAGTAAGATTTGAATATAGTTGAAAATGATTAGATAGAAATATTAGCAAAGGGAGCGATAAAGCTTTCTTTTTTTTATTTACAGTGTTGTGTATGTTATATAAATAATATTTTATATAAAGCATATTTTTTTCTTCTAATCCTTAAGAGAAAAGCTAAATATAAAAAATAAAAGTAAGGAGGCTAAGAAAGAAATGAAAGGAAAAAAAGAAATAGGGCAAATAGAAGAGTATGTAAGAGATAATGATAGGGAAAATAATAGTAATAATATTGATGATGGTGATGATGATGGGATGTAATAGTGGTGGTAAGGATCCGGAGAAAGTATTTTTGAGTGAGATGGTAAATTTAGGGAAAGGATTTTTAGATGTATTTGTGAGTTTTGGCGATATGATTACAGGGACATTGGGGATAAAGGCGGAAACGAAGAAAAGTGAAATAGGGAAGTATTTTAGCGATATTGAGAAGACTATGAGTTCAGTAAAAAGTAAATTAAACGTTGTAGTGGCAGAGAATGGTGACTATCCAAAAGTGAAAGAAGTAGTTGAGCAGTTTATTAATGGTATATTGGATAAAGTAGCAGAAGGAGCAAAGGAAGCAGCTAGTGGTATTAAAGATGCTAGTGGTAATTTAGGAGATATAGAAAAAGCTGCTGATGCTAGTAAAGGGGCAGAAGCAACTAGTGTAATAAATTTAGTTAAGGGAATAAAGACTATAGTAGATGTAGTGTTAAAACCAAACGAGGGTGATGGACTAAAAGATGTAACTAAATCTCTTGATGACGATAAGAAAAAAATAGGTAAACTATTTGGTGATAAGACTGGCAGTGGAGCAGAAGAGAAACATATAGCAGCGGCAAGTGCATCTATAGGAGCAGTGAGTGGCGTTGATATTCTTCAAGCTATAGCTAAGTCTAGTGGTAATGTGGCTGTTGGGAAGGCAAGTGCAGCAAAAGATGCAGCGGGACTTGCAATGGCTAATGGTGATTCCACTGAAACTACTGATTTAGATGCAGCAGTAAAGAAAGACGCAGTAATGTCAGCTGGTATAGCATTAAGAGCAATGGCAAAGAATGGTAAGTTTATTGTAAAAGATGATGCTGCTAATAAAACAGAAGCAGAAGGAGCTAAGGGTGTATCATCTAATGCTGTTAGCAAGGTATTGTCTACTTTAACAATAGCAATAAGGAATAGAGTGGATGAAGGATTAAAAGAGATAAATAAGGTATTAGGAGAGATTAAGCAAGGAGAGGATTCTGAGTCTAAGGCTAATTAATAGTTGAATTAAGTTTATATTGAATATAGTTAAAATTATTGAATAAGAACGCTGAAAAGGGAGCAATGAAGCTCTCTTTTTTATTTGCAATATTGTGTATGTTGTATGAATAATATTCATACAAATCATAATTTATTGACTTTTTTGTTTGCTTCCTAAATAAAAGCTATAAAGTAGCTATAAATAAAGGAAAAAACAAGGAGGCTAGAAGAATGAATATAGAGAAAAAAGGAGAGGGGAAAGTAAGAGTAATATTATTGATGATGATGATGGTGATGATGGGATGTAATAGTGGAGGAGTGAAAGGAGAAGGGACAGGAGGAGGAGACGGGAGAGGATTAAGTGGGGCAATGATGGAAGTAGGGAGAAGTGCAGAGAATGCATTTTATGCATTTATAGAGTTAATGTCAGATGCATTGGGATTGAAAGTTACTAAAGATACAAAAAAAAATGCTGTAGGAGAATATTTTAACGGTTTAAGTGGTAAACTTGAAAAAGCATCAGACGAATTAGAAAAAGTAGCAAGCAAAGCAACATCAGGTGTTGATAAAAGCGATGAATCAAAGAATGCAATTAGAGTTGCAGTTGATGCAGCCAAGGAGGTTTTAAGTTCATTAAAAATTCATTTAGAATCTTTAGGTCAAGTAGGTGATGCTAATCTAGTAGGGTGGACAGCTAGTAATTCTGCAGGAACTAAAGCAGAAGAGAGTGTCTTGAAGAAAGTTCTTAAAGCACTGCAAGGAATAGTGAATATAGCTAAAACAGAAGGTGTTCCAGAGCCAAAAGCAGAAAACACAGCAGTAAAAGTAAATAATTTAGATAATAAGAATGGAGCTAAAATATTAGCTACGGATAATGCACCAGGTGCAACAGATTCAGATAAAGCTGCGTTGATAGTGTCATCAGTGAGTGGAGAGAATATTTTAGCATCAATAATTAAGTCACAGGAAGGACATGCTAAAGCATTATCAGATAATGCAGATGAAAATACGACCCCATTGGAATTTGCAGTAGGAGGCACATCTGCTCATTTATCAACTGCTGATACACCAAGATCAGCAGCAGTGGCAGGAGGTATAGCATTACGTTCTTTAGTTAAGGATGGAAAACTAGCTTCAAATAATAATGACAATGACAAAGCAGTGCAAGCAGTAGGAATAACAGCAGTAAATAAATTATTAGTGTCGGTAGAAGATATGATAAAAAAGACAGTAAAGAATGTGTTAGAAAAAGTAAAGAAAGGGGTAGATGAGGCAAGAAAACCAAAAAATCCAGTTAGCCAGTAAGATAGATATTAAATACTTAAAAGTAAGAATAGAAGGAAATCTAGGAGATAAATTTGGATTTCCTTTTATATTACTATATTGTTATTATAGTAATTGGTTTAGTGGGATAAACAATGTCATATGCTAATACTATAAAGAAAAGCAATTAACGTTGATAATGTCTATTATAAGGGAAAAATCAAAGTTTAAACATAAGTAAAAAACACTTGAAGTAAAATATTCATAACGTTATTTTTTACTAATCAGATTTGATTTAAGATATAATACGGTTTAAAGTGTTTTAGAGTTTCATATAAAAAGTGTGATGTTAAATTTACTCTAAGAAAAGCCATGATCAATACTACCATTATTGAGTATTAGTATTACAGTTATAATTTTACTTTACCAGAAATGTAGTTCTTAATAATTGCCATCTATCTATTTATTGTGGCTCTGATTTTGTTTTTTATGTCTTACTAAGTTTTAAAGAAAAGCATATAAATAAAACAAGGAGGCGAAGAAAATGAAGAGAGAAGGAAAAGAAGGTGAAATAAAAGGGAAGGAAGAATTGGGAAAGGAAGAGGAGAGTAGAAAGGGAAGGATGGAAAGAAGAATAGTAAAAGGAATAATAATGGGGATGATGGTGGTAGTGATGGGATGTAATAGTGGGGGTAGAGATCCGGAGAAAGTGTTTTTGAGTGAGATGGTAAATTTAGGGAAAGGATTTTTAGATTGTGTTTGTGAGTTTTGGCGATATGATTACAGGGACATTGGGGATAAAAGCGGATACAAAGAAAAGTGAAATAGAGGCTTATTTTAGTAAGATTGGGAATACGATGAAAACAGTAAAAGTGAAATTAGGGGAGATTTTGGAAAAGAATGGGCATTATCCGAAGGTGAAAGAGAAGGTAGAGGGATTTATTGGAAAGATAAGTAAGATCGAAGAAGGAGCTAAGAAGGCTGCTTTGGGAGTTAGTGCTGGAGGTAGTGAAGTAATAGGAAGTGCTGTCAAAAATCAGAATGCATCTCCTTCAGAATTACAAAGTGTTAAATCTCTAGTGAAAGGAATTAAAGAGATAGTTGAAATTGTTTTAAAAGGGAGGGGAGATGGGGGAGCTGATTTTACTAAAGATGATAGTAAAAAAGATGTTGGTAAGTTGTTTACTACTACTGATGCTAATAGAGCTGATAATGCGGCAGCCCAAGCAGCAGCAGCGTCAATAGGGGCAGTAAGTGGGTCAGATATATTGCAAGCGATAGCTAAGTCTAAAGAAGATCCTCAAGTTTATAATACTGATGGAATTGAGAAAGCTGTAGATGCAGCAGAGATAGCAGTTGCTAAAGCTGTTGATAATAAAAAAGAGATTAAAGAGGGAGCACAAAAAGATGCAGTAATAGCAGGAGGGATAGCATTGAGGGCAATGGCAAAAGATGGTAAATTTGCGGCTAAGCAGGATGCTAGTGATAAATATGCTAATGCAGTAAATGGTGTAGTAGCAAGTGCAGTAAGTAAGGTATTGAGTACATTGACAATAGCAATCAGGAATAGAGTGGATTTAGGATTAAAAGAGATTAATAAATTATTAGGAGAAATTAAGCAAGGAGAGGGTTCTGAAGCTAAAGTTAGTGAATAGTTTGAATTAGAAATATTTTGAATATATTTGGATTAATTAGGTAAATAATTAGTTAAGAGGGCTTATTTTAGCTCTCTTTTTTTATTTGCGGTATTGTATGTGTTATATAACACATATTTTTTTGCTTCCTTTATTAGATAAGCTAGAAAAAAATAAAAAATAAGGAGGCTAGAAGAATGAATATAGAGAAAAAAGGAGAGGGGAAAGTAAGAGTAGTGATATTAATGATGATGATGGTGATGATGATGGGATGTAATAGTGGAGGTAATGATCCAGAGAAAGTATTTTTGAGTGAGATGGTAAATTTAGGGAAAGGGTTTTTAGATGTTTTTGTAAGTTTTGGCGATATGATTACAGGGACATTGGGGATAAAGGCTGATACAAAGAAAAGTGAGATTGGTGGATATTTTACTAAGATAGCAGAGACAATGAAGGAAGTTAGAGGGAAATTAGGGAAGATTTTAGAAAAGAATGGGCATTATGCAAAGGTAAAAGAGAAGGTTGGTGAATTTATCACAACTATTGATAAGATTGAAGAAGGAGCAAAAACTGCGGCTGGGGGTATTAGTGGTGATGATAAAATTAGTGCTGCATCTGCTGCTGGACAAGACGCTGCTCCTGCTGACAAAGATTCAGTTAATTTTCTTGTTAATGGAATTAAAACTATAGTTGCTGTTGTTTTAAGAGCAAATGAGGGAGATGCTACTGCTACAAAAACAGCGGATACAGAGAAAAAATCAGTTGGGAAATTGTTTAGTGGTACTAATGCTGCTGATGGAACAGATGCACATGCAGCGGCAGCAAGTGCGTCAATAGGAGCAGTAAGTGGAGCTGATATATTGCAAGCTATTGCTAAATCTGCTAATGCTGCTGATAATGAAATTCAGATTGTTAATGCAAAGAATGCTGCTGAAATTGCTGCTGCTAAGAAAGAAAATGCTGGTACTGAATTTAATGTTGATGATGTTAAAAAAGATGCAGTAATAGCTGCAGGAATAGCTTTAAGAGCAATGTCAAAGGGAGGTAAATTTGCTGCTAAGAATGAAGATAAATCTGCACATGCAGTCAATGGTGTAGCAGCAAGTGCTGTAACTAAAGTATTAAATACGCTAATAATATCAATAAGAAATACTGTTGATAGTGGTTTAAAGGAGGTAAATGAAGTACTGGCTACAATTAAACAAGAAGATAAGGCATCAGCAAACGTGGCAGCTAGTGGACAACAATAAATAATTGTAGAAAAAATTAGTAAAGTAAATAAAGTTATTTCAAGGAGACACTTCTCTTATTGTTGTAAAGTATATAGGGAAGATGTTTTCTTGTTAATTTAAGCAATTTAATATATTTCCTTTATATTTGGTATTGTTCAAACTTTTTCTACTAAATAAATCGTAAAACTAAATAATAAAGACAAAACAGAGAAACACTTTTCTATTTTTGTAGTAAGGATGTTTTCTTTTTTGCGTTTTTAATTTGTGATTTTTCTATTGAAGTAGGTTTAGAAAGTATAAATAAAATCTTTGAACTAGATTAATAGAGATAGAAGGAAAAAAAATATGAATGGAATTGAGAAAGCGGGAGATGTAGCAGAGATTTCTATTGCTTCAGCTTGTTAATGATAAAAAGAAATTAAGGATTGGTGCAAGGAGAGATGCAGTAGTAGCAGATGGGATAGATTAAGAATATATTGGGAGCAATTAAACAAGGAAATAATCCTGTTGCTAAAGTTAGTGAATAAATTCAATTAGTAATATTTATAATATAACTTGAATTAATTATCAGTATTGTATGTGTTATATGAATAATATTTTATATAAATCGTATTTTTTTGCCTCTAATCTTTTAAAGAAAAGCTATAAAAAAACAAAATAAGGAGGCTAAGGAAATGAAAATAGAGGAAATAAAAGGAATAAAAGGGAAGAGAGAAATAAATAGAGAGAGGGGAGAGAGTGAATAGAAGAGTAATAATATTAATGATGATGATAGTGATGGGATGTAATAGTGGGGGAGTATCTGGAGGAGAGGGGAAGGTAGACTTTAGCAAAGGAAGAATAGTTTTTTAGAGTCATTAGTAAAGATAGGAGAGGGGTTTCAGGAGATTTTTGCTGGGTTTGGGAGTGCAATAGGGGATGTATTAGGGTTTAATGTAGTTAAAGTGGGAGATAATAGAAGTAAAGTCGGAGAACATTTTAAGAAAGTAGGAGAAGGACTTACAACAACTAAGAATAAGTTAAAGGAGTTAAAAGTTAAAATATCTGAAGCTAAGAATGCTGATGGAGTTACAATTGAAGCTGTTAAAGGTGCAATCAAAGGAGCAAGTGATGTTTTTACACGACTAATTACTTCACTAACTAAACTTGCTGGTGTAACTAATGATGGTAGTCCAATTGGTGATGTTAATTCTGGTGGTCAGGTAACAGCTGCTAATGCTACTGATGCCCCTGCTGTTCTTGGTGGTCATAATAGTAATGCAGGTCAGGGAGCTGGTGATAAATTGGCATCTGAAGTTTCAAAAGCCGATTCATGGGCAATGATTGATAAGATTAAAAATGCTAGGGCTATTGATGGTGCTGCTCTTAATGCTGGCAATAATAATGAGACTGGGGCACTAACTGCTTCTAATGCTAATGCTGCTGCTGCTAATTCAGGCGCAAAGACCAATGCCGATTTAGCAGCAGCTGTTGCATTAAAAGCAATGATTAAGGGTGGTAAGTTTGGTTCTAATGCTGCAGATATTGAAACAGTTAAGGTAGCTTCTGTAAGTGCAGTAAATAAGGTATTAGGGATACTTGATATAATAATTAAGAAAACAGTAGAAAGTAATTTAGATAAAATAAGAGAAGCAGTGAAGGGAATAAAATACTCTGAAAGTGGTGGAACCGCGGCTAGTCAATCTGATGCTACTCAATCTGTTGTTACTAAATAAAGAATAAATAGTGATTAATAAATTATGAAATGTAAACACTTCTTTTTATAATGCTATAATAGAGAGAAGTGTTATTTTTGTTAATTATGTTATTTGATGTATATGTTCTAATTAAAAATATTCGGTTTTTTGTATAAAATTGTACAGATTTGTATAGTTGTAAGAATTTGTAAAAATATAATGTGTAATTAATTATAAAAAGTAAGTTTTTAACCATCTATATGAAATATCTTAGTTATTTAAAGAGACTTAATGGTACCCATTTATAATGTTAATTTTAGTATGGTATAGAAATATGCATTGAAACTTACAAAGAGCCAATATCTTACGTAATAGATATATATAAAAATGTAGAAAGGTTTAGCTTGAATAAAGAAAAGCAGATAAGAGAGAGAAGATAGAGCTCTATTATTTAATGTGCAGTAGTTGTGTATAGTTATATAAATTATATTTCAATAAATCATATCGTTGATTTGATTTATTCTTTTTTGCTTTTTTATTAGTTGTGCCTTTTAGTCTTAATAAAACATACAAAAAATAGGAGATTGGTAAAAATGGAAAGAAAGAAGAAGAGACAAATCAGAAAAATGATGATGGTAGTGATGGGATGTAATAGTAGGGGTAAGGATCCAGAGAAAGTATTTTTGAGTGAGATGGTAAATTTAGGTAAAGGATTTTTAGATGTTTTTGTGAGTTTTGGCGATATGATTACAGGGACATTGGGGGGATAAAAGCGGATACGAAGAAGAGTGATATAGGTAAGTATTTTACTGATATTGCAGCAACAATGGAGTCTGTTAAAAATAAATTGCAAACAGAAGTTGCGAAGAATGGGGAATATGAAAAGGTTAAAACAGTTGTTGAGCAGTTTATTAGTGGTACTGTAGATAAGATTGCAGAAGGAGCAAAAGAAGCAGCAAAAGGGGCTACTGGTGATGATAAGATTGGTGGTGCTACTCAAGCTGGTCAAGATGCTAATGCTGCAGATAGAGTTGCTGTTAATTCACTAGTTAAAGGAATTAAAGAGATAGTTGGAGTGGTTTTAAAGGATAATGAAGGGAATGCAGGCGCTACTAAGACTGGAGATACAGAGAAAAAATCAATTGGTAAACTTTTTGCAAAGAAAGATGATGATAGAGCTCAAGAGGCTGAAGCAGCAGCCGCAAATGCCTCAATCGGCTCAGTAAGTGGTGCTGATATATTGAAGGCAATAGTAAAGTCTAAAGAAGATCCTAAAGTTAATGATGCTGAAGGAATTGTAAAAGCAACAGATGCAGCAGAGATTGCGGTTGCTCCAGCTAAAGATGATAAAAAAGAAATTTCAGAAGAATCGGCAAAAAAAGATGCAATAATTGCTGCAGGTATAGCATTGCGAGCAATGGCTAAAAACGGTAAATTTACTGCTAAGAATAATGAAGAAAAATCTGTTCATGCAGTCAATGGTGCAGCAGCAAGTGCTGTTGGTAAAACATTAAGTACGCTAATAATAGCAATAAGAAATACTGTTGATAGTGGTTTGAAAAAGATAAATGAAGTATTGGGTACAATTAAACAAGAGGATAGGATAGCAGGAGTTGTAACTAGTGGACAATAATTAATGATTGTAGATAATACAAATCAGTAAAATAAAAGAAGTTATGAAAGGAAATGTTTCTCTTGTCCTTTGTTAGGGCTATAGAGAGATGTTTTCTTTTTAATTCAAGTAATTTAATATATTTCCTTTATATTTTTGTATTATTTAAACTCTTTTTATTAAATAAATCGTTAAACTAAATAATAAAGATAAATAAGGGAAATATTTTTTAATTGAAGGTAGTTGTTTTTTATTTTTTCATTTAGGCAGAGAATTTTGATTTAGATAAAATTTATTCATTTTTATTACGTTTTTGCTGTTGAAGTAAGTTTAAGAAGTATAAAGTTTTCGAATTAAATAAAATATTGAAGAATCAAAAGACGTTTCAATTATTGCTGCTGCTAAGAAGGAAGATCAGAAAGAGAGTTACGGTTGATGAAGCAAAGAAGGATGCAGTAATAGCAGGAGGGATAGCGTTAATATAGATGGCGAAGGATGATGAATTTGTGTCTAAAAAGGATGAAAAAATCATCTTATTCAGTCAATGGAGCAGTAGCAATTGCAATAAATAAGGCTTTTAGTACATTGGGACAATAGCTAATTAGGAATAGCTAATTAATAGGTGAATTATTAATACAATACTGCAAATAACAAAAGAAAGCTTTATTGCTTCCTTTTTAGCATTCTTATTTAATAACCTTAACATAATATATATATAAATCATATTTTTTGTGTCTTCCTAAGATTTAAAGGAAAGCTAAGTAAAAGCTAGAAAAAAATAAAAAATAAGGAGGCTAGAAGAATGAAGAAAGAGAAAAAAGAAGAGGGGAAAGTAAGAGTAGTGATATTAATGATGATGATGGTGATGATGATGATGGGATGTAATAGTGGGGGAGTAAAGGATCCGGAGAAAGTATTTTTGAGTGAGATGGTAAATTTAGGGAAAGGATTTTTGGACGTATTTGTGAGTTTTGGCGATATGATTACAGGGACATTGGGGATAAAGGCAGAGACTAAAAAAAGTGATATAGGGAAGTATTTTAGTGATATTGAGAAGACTATGATTTCAGTTAAGGAGAAGTTGCAATCAGAAGTGGTAAAGAATGGGAATTATGAAAAAGTTAAAACAGTTGTTGAGCATTTTATTACTGGTACTTTAGATAAGATTGTTGCAGGAGTAAAGGAAGCAGCAAAAGGGGCTACTGGTGATATTGCTATAGGAAATGCTGTCAAAAATGAGGATGCTAAACCTGCAGAAGCTGCAAGTATAAATGCTCTCGTTAAAGGAATTAAGGAAGTAGTTGACGTAGTTTTAAAGAAGGGTGAAGGGGATTCAAATGCTACAAAGACTGGAGATACTGAAAAAAAATCAATCGGTAAGTTGCTTAGTGGTAAAGGTGCCAATAGTGGAACAGAACAACAGGCTGCAGCGGCAAGTGCGTCAATAGGAGCGGTAAGTGGTGCTGATATTTTGCAAGCTATTGCTAACTCTGGTGAGGCTGCTGCTGGTAAGGCTGATGATAAAGATCTTGCAGTAGCATCAGCAAATAAAGATGCAGTTATTGCAGGAGGGATAGCATTAAGAGCTATGGCTAAAGGTGGTCAACTTGCTGCTAAGAATGGGGAAGATAAATCTGAGTATGCGGTAAATGGTGCATCAGCAAGTGCAGTAAATAAAACACTAAGTACTCTTATAATTGCGATAAGAAATACAGTTGATAGTGGATTAAAAAAGATAAATGAAACATTGGCTACAATTAAGCAAGAAGATAAGACATCAGAAGCATCTGGTGTGCAACAACAATAAATAGTTGTGGATAAAGATACGTAAGATAAAAAGTTATTTAAAGGAAACATTTCTCTCGTTCTTGGTGAGGCGTATCAGGTAGGAGATGTTTTCTTTTGAAATTAACCGATTTCAATATGTTTTTGTGAAGGATGTACACACTTCTTTCTGTAATAGTGAGGGAGGTGTTATTTTTGTTAATTACATGTTACTTGATTGATACATATGTTCTAATCAAAAATATTCGGTTTATTGTATAAAATTGTATAGATAACAAATTATAGAAGATAATCTACGCAAAACACTTTAGTCATTTGAAGAAATTTAATGGTGCTCATTTACAGTGTTAATTTAGTATAGGAAAAAATATACTGAAACTTACAAAAATCTAATACCTTATTTAATAAATATATATTAAAAATGTAAAAAAGTATAGTGATAGTAAAATTTTGTTATTGAATGCAGATAATGTAATATTTGTACTATATAACATTAAGATGTTGTTATGTAGTGAAATAAATAATTTTTTAGGTTTAATTTTTAAAAAAAAATATTTTTGTACTAATGATTATAGATAAATATATTTGTTTATAAAAAATTGTAAACTATTTGCAGTATGTATACGTAAATTTTGAAATGAATTAATAAAAATTAAGTTTTCAAGACTACTTAGTGAAGTAGGCTTACTTACAAGTTTGATACTTTTGTATTTTGGATGTTTTAAAATGGATTCATAAAAGTAAGAATTGTCCTTTTTGTTTAGAGATTGAAGAATAATAGAATAAATATATTCTAAATGTTTAGTAGTTATATTTGCAAGAAATAATTTTTTGAGAATACGATTAAGTTTTATATAAATAATATTAAACTTATGTTTTTTTAGGAAATAAATAGCATTTATAATGAGTGTGGAGTTGCCCAAAGTATGATTTCTAATTTGTAAATTGGATGATAGTGATAGTAATTTTTTTTTGGTGAATTGAGATAATGGAGTACCAGAAGAAAGCAAGATACCTATTGCTTTAAGTTCTGTACTATTTGATATTGAGAGGTAATTTGTACAAAAATTAATAATTTC
>NC_011248.1 GCF_000019685.1 Borrelia duttonii Ly | reverse complement strand
GTTACTTTTTATTTTTATAATTTATTACATTTATATAATCTTATAACTATACAATTTTATATAACCAAACTGAATATTTTTAATTAGAACAATACATACTACTAAATCATACATCAAACTAAATTTTATTCATTTTCACTTAACAATAAACCCTAAAAACACTATAATATTATATAAGGAGATTTTCATGGAACATATGATACAGCCAGTAGTAACAAGACAAATGGTCTTAAATGAGCTCGTAAAAGTCGGGATGGATAGAGATATTGCGGACGATTTGTCTTATAGATACTATAAAAATGAACTTACTACGAAAGATCTTGAACTTCTAAAAATGGCATTCAAATCAGATATTAGAGATCTTAATAATAAAATTGATACTGTTGAAAATAACTTAAATATTAAAATTGATACTGTTGAAAATAACTTAAAATCAGATATTAGAGATCTTAATAATAAAATTGATACTGTTGAAAATAACTTAAATATTAAAATTGATACTGTTGAAAATAACTTAAAATCAGATATTAGAGATCTTAATAATAAAATTGATACTGTTGAAAATAACTTAAATATTAAAATTGATACTGTTGAAAATAACCTAAAATCAGAGATTTCTCTTGTAAGAAAAGATATGGATCTTATAAGAAAAGATATGGAAATGAACAAAACAGAACTTAATGGTAAATTAAAATTAAATAATTGGATGCTTGGAACTATTATTACAATTAACGTAGGAATTCTTTTAACATTAATCTCAATAATCAATTCGATTATAAATAAATAAACAAATAAACATGAATTACTAATTCTACAAATCTTTCATTAGCAAAATCAATAATTCATATTAATCTCTAGTTAACTTTGAATAACCTCTGACTGAATAACTTCTGGCTTAGTAGTAGGCTTTTTAGCTGCCTTAGCTTTAGCTGCTGCTTTTGCTTGTGCTTGATCTTGTTGCACAACCTGTTCTTCTGCTTGATCTACAGATTGATCTTTTTGATCTTTTTCTTTTAATTGATCTTTTTCTGCATCTCCTGATTGATCTTCTGGTTGTAACTTAATTTTAGGTTCAACTACCTTTTTTCTTTCTAAATTACCAAGAAAAATTTCCTTATAATCTCTATGAAGAGTCTCTAAAAAACCAGCAAGTAAACTATATTTCTTTATTTCACAATTATAATAGAGATTGTCAACTAGTTGAATTTTGATATCCAAATTATCTGTATATTTCTTGTTTATCCACTCTTTAACGTATGAAGATACATACTCATAATCAATATCATCAGAATTTAGTATTGGGAAATTAACTATTGTCTCATCATTTTTTTTAGACTGAATCTCATCGCTCATATAAGTTTGCCAAAATCTATCCCTTCTCAAATAAAGTCTTCTTATCAAATACTTCAACGTAAATTTCATATCGTCTCTCCTTTTGCATTTTGCATCAAAATTTTTTCTTTCTCTGGATCTTGCTCTTGATATTGAAGCATAATTCCTAAACTAGCAAGAGAAAGTCCTTTAGTTGTCTTAAATCCTTCAAAATTAGTGTTAATTTGTGGCCGCGGCGGGCGTACGGCAATATTATCTCCCCTACTCTCTTCGTACAAAGGGTATAACTTTGCAATATCATCACTAGGATAGCTATTTTCAATACTTCCTACATAAAACCGTATTTCTTTTTTAACCTCCATTCTCAACTTTGCCTTTTCTTCTTCTCTTCTTCTGATTCGCTCTTTTCTTTCTTGTTCTTCTTGCCTAAATAACCTCTCTATATATTCTTGTTGTCGTTTGAGTTGCAGTTTGCGTTCTTTTTCTGCCTTCTCTTTTTCTTTTTTTTCTTCTTCTTCGTCTTTCACATTTTTTGACGCATTAAATTCAAAATTTTTGCCTGCTAATCTTATTTTTTCGCCATATTTTTCTTTTGTCGTCGTATAATTTTTCTTATACTTATGCGAGTACCAATCTTTGAATCGACCCTCCCATATGAGATCATAGTCGTTTATTACGCCATCTTTTCTTTTCATCATCATCCACACTTTGTACTTGTATCTGTTGTCAAATTGCTTTAGAAAGTGTTTCAAAATATCTTCGATATCATATTCTTTTCCATACTCATTTATGGCAGTCTCCAAATTTAGCAGGGCGTTTATGTACGTTGAATCGTTGTTGCTCAGCTCTTTCACCTGTTGCATATAGTTTCTGCTTATTTTGTGAACATCGATCAGTCTAGTTTTTACGCCAATTCGTTTGAATCGCACTTTTTCACTTTTTTGTTCACCGCTTTTTGGTTTTTCACATGAAAGACTTTTTGCAGAGTTTTTCTCTGAAGAGTTTTTAGAATTCTCTTTATTTATATTGCTTATATTAGCTTTATTAATAACGTCCGGTGTTTGCACATGCGAAATTATACCCATACGATTTTTATGAAGTTGTTCGTTATTTTTTTCTTCTATTTTTTCTGTGATAAATTTTGTAGTTTTTGAATTTATATTTTTGGGTTCGTTATCAAAAGGTTCATTAAGATCGAAATTTCCAATGATGATTTTATCTTTCAAATTATCTTGTAGCATTTGTGTTAGATATTCTAATATTGCGTCTTTATGTGTAGGCATTAGTTCCATGTTTTGCACATAATAAGCGACACTTCCTTTTCCTTTTCCAAATCTTATAATTTTAGATTTTATTAGATTTAGATTGTTTAGTAGCTTTATATCTAGTTCTAGTGTGCGTTTACATACTTTTTTTGCAGCATCATTTTCTAATAATTTAAGTACTATTTTTTGGATATCACAAGCTGAATATTCTTCAATACCCATTGATTGTTTATAATTTGTATTTTTAGTATTGATTGCCCAATAAATTTTAATTATTCTGTTATATCGTTTTAGCATCTTGATTATTTGCAATTTAACATATGACATTCGTATTGTTTGACTATTATTGGGATCTTTATGAATATTTAGTTCTACAAGGCTTTTTAATATTATATTTATTTGACCTTTTGGGTTTTTAGATTTGAAATTTTTATTGTTTTCTGTTAAACTAATCATAGTGTATGTTTTTTACCCAAAGTTTGAATTTCGTTTGATATAAACGAGCTTTGGATTTTAGTCTAACTAGATTTCAGTTCTATTAGACTTTTATTTTTTTATTATATATTAAAATTTTATTCTTGGCTAGGTTTGGAGTCAGGATGTTTTTTATATATCTCTATTAGATGAAACATTTTTATCAACATCTGTTTTTGTTGTTTTTACTACTTCTTTTGACTCTTTTAATGTATGAATAAGCCTTTTGCTTAGACCTTTAAAATATTTTTTTATTTTATTTTTAGTTGTATTTGATTTTTCAGTAAAACCTAAAAAACATTTTGTATTAAATCCATAAGTGCTTATGAATAAAAGCATTTTCTCATTATTTGTTTCGAATTTATTATTATTATTGTTATGTCGTTTAAACTATTTTTTTCCTTTTTATTCCTTTAGTTCTTCGTTGTTGTATTTCATCAATATTATCATCATTGTAACACTGTGCTTTTTTACTTTTTATCATGTTTTTCTTGTTTATTTCTTTCTTACCTTTTAAAGTTCAAAAAGAAAACTAATTAATGTATGGTAATAAGAAAATATATCTTGTATCTGGAAATGATAAAAATAATGAATATCGAGAATTTAATTCTTTTTGTATTTTTATAATTATTTTGAGAATTAATTGTTATAGAAAATTTATTTCAACTTTGCTTTTCAAATATAATTTCTATTCTATAAAATCACAGCTTTCAAAAATTAAATTTGTTATTAGTATAGATATACATTTGTTAATAACTTTATGGAAGTCATTGATGAATACTCAAATAAATATATTATTTGTTATTTACTATGATATAGTATAATTCATCAAAATTTATTGTATAATTGTAGTTAAGGAGATTTTTGATGGCTCAGCCACAACCAATTATTACTCAGCAGATGGTATTGACAGAACTGCTCAAAGCTGGAATTAATAGAGACATTGCTACTGATTTATCTTATCGCTATTACAAAAATGAGCTTACTTTATAAAGATCTTGAATACTTGGAAAATCATTTTAATACTACAATTGATAAGATAGAAGGTATTTTAAAATCTGAAATTGTCTCTGTTAAACTAGAACTTGATAATAAACTTGATAAGATAAAAGTAGGTCTTGACAATAAAATTGACAATAAATTTAATGAACTTGATAATAGAATCGACAAGGTAGAAGATAGGTTAAAATCTGAATTTACTTCTGTTAAACTAGAATTTAATAATAAACTTGATAAGGTAAAAATAGAGCTTGATAACAAAATTGATAAAATGGAAGATAAACTAAAATCTGAGGTTAACTCTGCTAAGTTAGAACTTGATAATAAACTTAATAAAGTAAGAGTAGAATTTGATAGTAAATTCAACGAACTTAAAAACACGGGGAAATTACATAATTAGATGTTTGGGACTATTATTACTCTTAATATAGGAATTTTTTTAGCTTTATTTTCAATAATATATTCCATTTTAAATACTAGATGAATAAAAAAATTAATCATATATTTTTATGCTAGTAATGTTCTATTCTGTGCAAATAAAAATGGGTTGTTTGTGAATGGCTTATTTGTTTCATTAACATTGAGAATTAACTTTTGTTTTCCTTTTAAAGACAAAACTTTATCCAAAAATTTGCAAATATTTCCTTATTCTATAATGCGATAGATTTGTATCTTAGTTAATTTAATCAACAACTTTATGTAATATCCAAAAGGAAAACTATCATATTGCATATATAAAAAGTATCAAAAATATTTCTTCTGAATAACTTTTATATATAATAAGTGACATTCTTTTTTAATTTTTATATAAAAAAGTTTTATTAAAGGGATATATTTACTTTTTACTATTTTTTAGGTTATTATTATTTAATAATTCACAGGCAAGGAGATTACGATGAGAGGCATCAGTATCCATATTGAAAGACATCAATGCGAATTAATGGCTTTAATGTCGATAATATTTTATATAAACAATAAGTTCAGAGAATATTATCAAAATAGAATATTTTATTATTTTAATGAAAATCTTAAAAGAAATGGACAAAAAGTAATCAAAAGTAAAATATTGCAAAATTATTTTTGTAAATTAAGCAAAACACTTCAATTAATAGAAAATCCTTATAACTACATTTTATTATTGAAAGCGACATGTACGATGATTTAAGAGAAATAATTACCAGGATTGAAAAATCTGTTGGACGTTCTAGAAAGAATGTTAGAAAGGATGAATAAATATTATAGCTAATATATTTAACATGTGCATTGGACAATTAGTAAGTAAATTGAAAGTAGAAGTCTTAATGCCAATAAAGGACTATTTAAATAAACAAGAAAAATTGAAATATAATAAGATGCTAGATAGCCATTATTATTATTATTATTATGAATTATTAAAATTGATCGCGATGAAAATATGATAAGATTGTTAGCTGAGGACTACTTATGGAAGGTATATTAAAGCGATTAGCAAATAAAAATGTAGAAATAGTACCGCCGAAAAATGAAGTAATTTTTATTAGGATAGAAAAGATTAATAGTAAAAATGTATATCATACAAAAATTATGAAAGATTTTTTTGCATTTGGAATTAATAAACACCAGAAGCATAAATTTTTTATTTCCTTTAGAAGTTTGTTTAATCAAGAAAAAATAAAATCATTTCATTTGTTTTCTATAAAGAATGACGATGAGTTTTTGGGTATTTTTTATGGATATAGAAAACCTATAAAAAATATTATTACAAAATATGCAGAAAATGGAGTAATGAAAGCATCTACCTTTTCAAAGATTTATTATATAGAGTTTAGATTTAAAAAAGGAAGTGTTTTTTGTTATTTAAGGGGACTTGCTTATTTATTGAGAAAAGAGAAAATTCATAAGAGATATTATAAATCTCTAGTTAATTTACTTTTGCTCCTAGAAAAAGAAGTATATGAATTTTACGAAAAGAAATTACCAGAAGGGGGTTTTATTGGAAAATGGATAAAAAAAAACCTAAAATAGTTTCTATTGCTTCAATTAAGGGTGGCGTTGGGAAAAGTACAAGTGCAATAATATTATCTAAGTTATTGTCTCAAAAATATAAAGTACTTTTAGTAGATATGGATACACAAGCATCTACCACTAGTTATTTTTTTAGAAAGATAACAGAATTATCCATAGATTTAGCAAATAAAAATATATATGAAGTATTAATTGATAAACTAAATATTAATAAATCAATTGTGAATATTGACAATAATTTAGATTTAATACCGAGTTATGTTACTTTACATAAAATAAATAGAAATTTTTTTAAATACATGCTTGAGGAATTCAAATTAAAATTTGAAATAGGAAGGTTAGAAAAGTCTTATGATTATGTGATATTAGATACTAATCCTAGTTTAGATTTTACATTGACAAATGCTCTTGTGTGTAGCAATTATGTTATTGTACCAATGACTGCAGAAAAGTGGGCTGTTGAAAGTTTTGAAGTTTTAGATTTTTTTATAAAGGAACTAGAGATTTTTGTACCTATCTTTATATTTATAACTAGGTTTAAAAGGAATAATACACATAAATGTCTTTTAGATATTTTGCAATCAAAGGATAATTTTTTAGGCATGATATCTGAAAGAGAGGATTTAAATAAGAAGATAGCGGATAATTGCGAGTTTAATTTAAATAAAGATTATATCAAGGAATATGAGAATATATTGCATACTTTTATAGGTCAAATTGATAAATTAACTTGTAAATAAATTATTGAAAATAAATTTTTCCAACCGTTGGAAACATTTGCAAAAGAGGATTAACAATATGGAGATTAATAGAAGGATAATGCATAATGATAAGAATATTATATTTAAAAATAATAAAATTTTGTCAGCGGAAGAGAGAAGGCAAGAAAGATATAATGAACTTAAGCTAAAGTTAAAGTCTAATCTTAAGGAAAATATCTATAACAAATTGGAAGCAATGAAAATTTTAAAAGAAATTAAAGACAATGATTATTATAAATTAGATGGTTATAAAAGGTTTAGTGAATTTTTAGGTTCTTATAAAGTAGCAAAATCTCAGGCATATAATTATTTAAAAATAGCAACAGCGATAGAAAAAGGATTACTTGAAGAACAATATGTATTGGAAAACGGCTTCAGAGAAGTTTTATCATTGATAAGAATAAAGGAAGGTGTGAAAATAAAAAAATCAAGACAAAGTGGGCTAAAATCTTTAAGATTTCATTTTAAAAGTCAAGAAAGTTATGATTTTTATAGACAAAATGTTAAGTTTGCCGGGTTTTTAATGGATGCATTATTTAAAGATAAAAAAAAATTGCTAGAAGAGTTTATGCATAAATTTAAAGATTTGGAACATCACTAATAAAGAATGTTTATGACTCATTTCTCATTTATTGTATATAGTTTGTAGAATAAACAACTTAATAAATGGACTTGTAAAAAGGGTTTAGTGAAAAATTTGCAGGTTTAATTTCATATCAAATAATTATGATTTTGTGATTAAAAGAATTATTGGAATAATAAATATGAACTTTAAAAATATATAACTTGCGAAATTAAAATTTCAAAAAATGTCCATTTAATTTATAATTTACTTTCTTTAAGTATATGCAAAATGATAATGAAATTTTGAAAAAATAAATAAAAAGTAATAGCATAATCTTGCTATAGAGACTTATTGTAAAAAACAGAATGTTAAATATTATTGCATTGCTAGCTTAATTAATTATTATAATCATTATTATTTTTATAGTAATTAAGTTTTTTGTATTAATTGAGTAAATTTAGGGAAACTATGTATATTATTTTTATTTGAATAATATAATGGTTGATTTTATTTTTAATTTATTGTACCCTACCTAACATTAGTAGTGCTATCATTTTAGGACTACCTTGTTTGTGATCATACTTGCAAAGCTTTAGATCTTGATTAAGTGTTCTATGTAGAATATTTAGTCAGGATCTAATTTTATATTTTAATTTCCAATAAAATAATATTTTTGATTTTTTATGAAAATGATTATTATTATTTTTTTCTTCTTGATGTTTTTCAAGATGAGGAATTTTTGATGTACAATGTTGGGACTAGTAAAAAGTGGTATAGTAAATTGAAATTATATAAGAATAAATCTTTCGACTATTATTGATTGGAATAAGAGAAATCAAAGAATAAATTTTTGCAGTCATTAGTTAATGTGAGTGAAGAATTTTTGAATGTTTTCACATCATTTGGGGAAATGGTAGGGAGTGTATTGGGGTTAAATGTTAATTTAAAGAAGTCAGATGTAGGGAAATATTTTAAGACAGTACAGGAGACTGTTCAAGGGACAAAAGATAAACTTGAGAAAATTGTTGCTGAAATGAAGGAAGAAAAGAATCCTAATGCGGCAGGGGTAGAGAGTGAAGTAAAGAAATTAGTTAGTGAGGCACTTGATAAGATAATTGACGGAGCAAAGACTGTTGGTGAAGCTATTGGTACTGTGGGGAGTGATCTACTTGGTAATTTTGCTAGTCAGGGTTCTGGTGGTGTTTTAGGTACTGAAGTTGAGAAGTTAGTTAAGGGAATTAAAGATATAGTAGATATAGTTCTTAAAGAAGGGAAACATGATGCTGGTAATGATAAGAAGGCTAGTGATGGTTCTACTTCAAGAACCGCAAATGGTGGTACTGATGAGGCAGGAAAGTTGTTTGGTACTACTTCTAATAGTGGAGTTGGTGCTGCTGCTGGTGATGCGAAAAAGGTAGCTACTGATGCATCTAAAGCCGTTGGTGCAGTAACCGGTGCTGATATTCTACAAGCTATAGTTAAAAGTGGTGATGCTGCTGCAGCTGGTGCTAAAGATGCAACTGTAGCAGGAGCTATAGCGTTAAGAGCAATTGTAAAAGATGGTAAATTTCCCGGTGTGACTGCTACTGCTGCTGCTGATAATCTTGATTATACAGCTGTAGTTAAGGGAGCCGCAGTAAGTGCAGTGAGTAAGGCATTAGATGCATTAACAATAGCAATAAGAAAAACTATTGATGAAGGACTTAAAAAAGTAAAAGAAGCAATAAAAATTAATGCTAATGATACTCCTTTAGCATCTGAAAATAGTGGTTCTGGTGGGCAAAATCAATAGTTAGCATCAATAAAGCTAGAATTATATAGTTAGTGGAGTGATAAAAGGAAAGATACTGAAAGTTAGTCTTTTGGTATCTTTTATTTTATGGTGTCAAATAAAGATGTATTTTTTTATTAAAATCATTTAGTTTCTTTTATAATTTTGTGCAAATAAAGATAATATATTTAAAAAATAGGTTCTAATCTTTATTGTGAAGTGCATTAGCCATTTGAAAAAAGTGAATGACAATCATCTATAGTTTTATATAACATAGTATGAGAGTACAATCTTAAATTTAGAGGGCTTATTGTGTAATATAAATATAAAAAGTCAATGATGTAAATTTTGTATTTTCACATTGATAATATGTGGTAATAAAATCAATCATTAATTTTTATATGGTAAATTTAGGGAAAGGATTTTTAGATGTTTTTATGAGTTTTGGGGATATGGTTACTGAGAGGTTAGAAATTAAGGAGGATATAAATAAAAGTGGGATAAGGGCATATTTTAGTAAAATTGAGAATACAATGAAAGTAGTGAAAGGAAAATTGGGGGAGATTATAGAAAAGAATGGGCATTATCCGAAGGTGAAAGAGAAGATAGAGGAATTTATTGGGAAGATAAGTAAGATCGAAGAAGGAGCAAAGGAAGCAGCTAGTGTAGCTAGTAGTGATGATAAGATTGGCGGGGCTACTAGTGTAGGACAAGCAGCAGTGGCTGCTGACAAGAATTCAGTTATTTCATTAGTCAAAGGAATAAAGGCAGTAGTTGGAGTTGTATTAAAAGAAAATGAAGGAAATGCAGATGCTAGTAAAACAGGGGATGATAAAAGGTATATAGGGAATCTATTTGCTAGTGATAATGGTAAGGATGAAGCCAAAGAGGAAAATATTGCGAAGGCAGCGGCAAGTATAGGAGCAGTAAGTGGAGCTGATATATTGAAGGCAGTAGGAAAATCTAAAGAAAATCCTATAGTGAATGATGCTGAGGGAATTAATGCGGCAACAGATGCAGCAGAGATAGCTGTTGCTAAAGCTGTTGATAATAAGAAAGAGATTAAAGAAGGAGCAAAGAAAGATGCAGTAATTGCAGCTGGGATAGCATTGAGAGGTATGGCAAAGGATGGTAAGTTTGCGGCTAAGAATGATGATAAAGCATATTATGCTATTAATGGAGTAGTAGCAAGTGCGGTAAATAAGGTATTGAGTACATTGGTGATAGCTATCAGGAATAGAGTGGATGAGGGATTAAAAGAGATAAATAAGGTGTTAGGAGAGATTAAACAAGGGGAAATTTCTGAAGCTAAGTCTAATTAATAGTTGAATTAATAATATATTGAATATAGAAAAATTATTAGATAAGAACGTTGGCAAAGGGAGCAATGAAGCTCTCTTTTTTATTTGCGGTATTCTGTGTGTTATATAAAGCCTCATTTATTTGTTTTTTGCTTTTAAATAAGAGCTATAAAGTAGCTAGAAAAAATAAAAAATAAGGAGGCTAGAAGAATGAATATAGAGAAAAAAGAAGAGGGGAAAGGAAGAGTAAAAGTAGTAATATTAATGGTGATGATGATGGTGATGATGGGATGTAATAGTGGGGGTAGAGATCCAGAGAAAGTGTTTTTGAGTGAGATGGTAAATTTAGGTAAAGGATTTTTAGATGTTTTTGTGAGTTTTGGCGATATGATTACAGGGACATTGGGGATAAAAGCGGATACGAAGAAGAGTGAGATAGGGAAGTATTTTAGTGATATTGAGAAAACTATGAATTCAGTAAAAAGTAAATTAAACGCTGTAGTGGCAGAGAATGGTGACTATCCAAAGGTGAAAGAAGCAGTTGAACAATTTATTAGTGGGATATTAGACAAAATTGCAGAAGGAGCAAAGCTTGCTGCTAGTGGTGCTACTGATGGAGTATCAATTGGTGAAGTTGTAAAGTCTAATGAAGGTATTAGTGTTGACGCTGCAAGTGTAAGTGCACTTGTGAAAGGAATTAAAGGAATAGTTGATTTAGTTATAGACAAGGGTGATGGACAGGCAGATAAAACTAAGCCTCTTGATGCTGATAAGAAGGATATTGGTAAGCTATTTGGGGCTGAAACTGGTGGTGCTGATAAAGGAGCAGAAGAGAAACATATAGCAGCGGCAAGTGCATCAATAGGAGCAGTAAGTGGGGCTGATATATTAAAAGCGATTGCTGGAGCTAATGCAGATGCTAAGAAAGATGGAAAGGTTAGTGACGCTGAAGATGCAGCTGCTTTGGCTTTAGCTAAGGGTACTGCTAATGCTAATGCTAATGAGGATCAAATTAGGGAATCTGCAAAGAAAGATGCAATTATAGCAGCAGGGATAGCATTGAGAGGGATGGCAAAAGATGGTAAGTTTATTGTAAAGAGTAATGATGCAAATAAAACTGAGGCTGAATCTGCTAAGGGAGTAGCAGCAAATGCGGTAAATAAGGTGTTAAGTACATTGATTGTATCAATTAGGAATACAGTGGATTTAGGATTAAAAGAGATAAATAAGGTATTAGGAGAGATTAAGCAAGGAGAGGGTTCTGAAGCTAAAGCTAAGGCTAATTAATAGTTGAATTAAGGGTTATAATTGAATATAGTAAGAATATAGTAAAATTATTGAATAAGAACGCTGCAAAGGGAGCAATGAAGCTCTCTTTTTTATTTGCAGTATTGTGTATGTTATATGAATAATATTCATATGAATCATCATTTATTGACTTTTTTGTTTGTTTTCTAAGATAAGCTATAAATAAAGGAAAAAACAAGGAGGCTAAAAGAATGAAGAAAGAGAAAAAAGGAGAGGGGAAAATAAGAGTAATAATAGTGATGGTGATGATGATGGGATGTAATAGTGGTGGTAGAGATCCAGAGAAGGTGTTTTTGAGTGATATGGTAAATTTTAGGAAAAGGATTTATGGAAGTATTTGTGAGTTTTGAGTATATGATTACAGGGACATTGGGGGGATAAAAGGCGGAGACTAAAAAAGTGATATAGGGAAGTATTTTAGTGATATTGAGAAGACTATGAAAACTACTAAAGTAAAGTTAAATGAAATTCTAGAAAAGAATGGGAAATATGAAAAAGTTAAAACAGTTGTTTAGCAGTTTATTAC
Organism: Borrelia duttonii Ly; assembly: GCF_000019685.1. NCBI lineage: Bacteria > Pseudomonadati > Spirochaetota > Spirochaetia > Spirochaetales > Borreliaceae > Borrelia > Borrelia duttonii. The sequence goes on along the minus strand of NC_011248.1, from coordinate 22,980 downwards.
TGGGATTTTAGATAAGATTGCTGCAGGAGCAAAAGAGGCTGGGAAATGGGCTAGTGGTGATGTTGCTATTGGCGGTGCTCCTACTACTGGTCAGGATCCTGCACCTGCGGATGCTTCAAGTGTAAATTCGCTCGTTAAAGGAATTAAAGAGATAGTAGGGGTAGTATTAGGAGTAAATGAGGGAAATGCAGAAGCTAGCAAGACAGGAGAAAATGATAAAAAGGATATTGGGAAATTATTTAAAAAGAAGGATAGTGGAACAGAAGCAGAGGCAGCTAAGGCAAGTGCATCGATAGGCTCTGTAAGTGGGGCTGATATATTGCAAACTATAGCTAAGTCTAGTGAAACTGTTGATAATATATCGGATGTATTGGGATTTACTGCAAAATAGTTAGCATCGGGAGCAGCAGGTAATGTTACAAGCGGAGGGAAAGAAGTACAAGGAGTAGGAATAACCGGCAGTTAATAAATTAAAAGAGGCGACAAAATTAAGTTTAATGATAAAGGTGAGGCAGAAAAATCTACTGGTTTAAATATCATTTATAATGCATTTGTTGTAGAAGATATGCTATCCTTAATAGATAATAATTTTTTTTATATCAAATTTGTTGGCAATAGTGTCTAATAATTAAATGACGGAGGTTTAAAATGAAATTATATGAAGAAGATTATTATGAACAAGAAATGATTCAAGCAAAAAAAGAAGTAGAATTACCAAAATTTTATGATTGGTTTACTTCAGAACAAATTGAAGAAATTCCTTATAAGGTGGGTTTCAAAACAGTAGAATGGGATGCATTTATAAACGAAAATCCAACAAATGTTGTAAATAATTATAATACTATTACAACAAAAGGATTTGGGGAAGTAGTAAAACTTAACTATTTGCATTTGCAATACAAATTTCCACATCTAAAATATTCTGCTGTTCCTGAATTTACAGATTCTGAATATATTGGAGATGTTAATAATAATCACTTGCTTTTTGGTACTGCATATAAATTAGCATACGATGAGATTATGAAGATAATCACTAATTTTGTATTAACGGGAACTGTATCAGTGCAAAAGGATGGTAACAGAGCAACACTTCTTTTACCTAATATGTATGGACTACTTAATATGCCAGATCAAATTAAAGAAGAAGTTGAAGCTGCTAATAAAGACAAAATGGATAAAATATTTGAATCTGTCAAATCTGGTCTTTTAAAATTAGAACTTGGTGATTACTTTGATTCTCCATTTATGGTATTAGTTGATCCATTAACAAGCTTAAAATTGGTTAAACCTTATGCAATAGCAAATGCATCCCAATCATTTCCTGGATTTGCATGGGAAGATTTCTTAATAAAAACTATTAAAGCTTTAAATAATAGAAATGAAGTAACTATACAAACATCTAATTTATTAAAAAATCAAATTGTTATTTGTCCAATGAATCCAAAGTTACTTAAATTTAAACCAAGTAAATATATGTTGCCAACACGAAATAGACACATTGACATCAATTCAAGTGATATAGCTCATTCTTATATTGATTTTGTTCTTGGTGGGCTTATGGCTACACAGAAGACTATTCTTCAAGTGGAAATCAAGCAAAGTTAGGGAGCATCTATGTCACAGCATGAAAGTCAAGAAGAAACACAAGAACTTCAAAATGAAATACGCCAACTTTATACAGAAATAATAGAATTATTAGACACTAATGAAGAGACTGTGAGTTTTTCTACTTTTATGCAATATGCAAAGCTAGTCGATATGCTTCTTGAAGTTAGGGGTATTGACGTAGAGATGCTTACGGCTTCACATATCAAATTGTTTATGTATTACTATACTGGTTGCAGACTAAAGAAAAGCGGGAACTATCGATGATTTTGGTGGCAATAGTCAAGTAATAAAGAGACATAAACTTAATGAACTTGAAATCGAATATGAACAGGTACAATCACAATCTGATGGTTCTGAATCTTTTGGTGCTGGGATCAAAGTTAGTGAAGGGTTCTGTTCGTCTTTTGATTCATTATTAGCTAATTTAGCACTTGTTGAAGAATCAAAAACTAAAAAATATTTCAAAAGTAAGAAATCGGATGTAGGGAAATATTTTAAGACAATTCAAGATACTGTGCAAGGAGCAAAGGATGGGCTTAGTAAAATTGTTGTTGATATGAAAAAAGAGAGTAATCCTAATGCTGCAGCTACTGAGACTGCAATAAAGAAATTGGTTAGTGAGATACTTGATAAGATAATTGTTGGGGCTAAGACTGTTAGTTAGGCTGTTGGTTTCGAGGGTAGTGACTTGCTTGGTAATGTCTCTGTTGCCGGTGCAGGTGGAGCTTCTGGAGAAATTGAAGGTTTAACCTTTTGGTATCTTTTATTTTATAGTGTGTTAAATAGAAATATGTTACTTGATATGATTAATTTTATTATTTGTGATTTCTTTAAAATGTTCTAATGAAAAGTATTCAGTTTATTATATAAAATTGTACAGATAAAGATAATATAAAGATAATATGGTGATGGGATGTAATAGTGGTGGAGTAAAGGATCCGGAGAAGGTATTTTTGAGTGATATAGCGAATTTAGGTAGAGGATTTTTTGAAGTATTTGTGAGTTTTGGGGATATGATTACAGGGACGTTGGGGATAAAGGCGGAAACAAAGAAGGGAGTGAGATAGGTGGATATTTTAGTAAGATAGCAGAGATAATGAAAGGAGTTAGAGAGAAATTAGGGAAGATTTTGGAAGAGAATGGGAAATATGAGAAATTTAAAGTTAAGGTAGAGGAATTTATTGAGGAGATAAGTAAGATCGAGGAAGGAGCAAAGGAAGCAGCTGGGGGAGCTAGTGGTGATATTATTATTGGTAATGCTACTGATGCTGGACAAGATGCATCACATGCAGATTTTAATAGCGTAAATGTATTAGTTGCAGGAATAAAGGCAATTGTTGGAGTAGTATTGAAAGATAATGAAGGTAAAGCTGGTTCTACTAAGACTGATGGAGAGCAGCAGAAGACAATTGGTAAATTGTTTGAAAAGAAGGATAATGCTAGTGAGGCAGAAGCAGCAGCAAGTGCATCAATAGGAGCAATAAGTGGGGCTGATGTTCTTCGTGCGATAGCTGAGTCTGAGTCGGTTGTTAATAATGATGGTAATATTGATACAGCTAAAAATGCTGCTGAGATTGCTGCTGCTAAAAAGGAGGATAATAAGAACGAAATTAAGGATGGTGCAAAAAAAGATGCAGTAATAGCAGCGGGAATAGCATTGCGAGCGATGGCAAAGGATGGTAAATTTGCGGCTAAGAACGATAAAAAATCAGCAAGTGCAGTTAATGGAGTAGCATCAGGTGTAGTAAATAAAGTATTGAGTGCACTAACAGTAGCAATCAGAAATACAGTTGATGAAGGATTAAAAGAGATAAATAAGGTATTGGGAGAGATTAAGCAAGGAGAGGGTTCTTAAGCTAAAGTTAAGGCTAATTAATATGGTGAATTAGTAAATATAAGTTTATGTAATAATTATTAGGTAAAAAGTCTGGTAGAGGGAACAATAAAACTCTCTTTTTATTTTTAAGATTGTATGTGTTATATGAGTCATATTTTTTTCTTCTAATCTTTAAAATAAAAGCTATAAAGTAGCTATAAATAAAGGAAAAAACAAGGAGGCTAGAAGAATGAAGAAAGAGAAAAAAGGAGAGGGGAAAGTAAGAGTAATATTATTGATGATGATGATGGTGATGATGAGATGTAATAGTGGGGGAGTAAAAGGAGAAGGGACAGGAGGGGATGGGAGAGGGGCTAAAAGTTTAAGTGAAGTGATGCTGGAAGTAGGAAGAAGTGCAGAGAATGCATTTTATTCGTTTATTGAGTTAATGTCAGATACATTAGGATTAAGAGTAACTAAAGATACGACTAAGTAACAGTTAGGAGAATATTTTAATAAGTTAGGTGGTAAGCTTGGAGAAGCATCAGCAGAATTAGAAACAGTAGCAAAAAAGTCGGAAGTAGAAGGGTCTAAAGATGGTCTATTCAATAAGTCAGTTAGAGCAGCAGTTGATACAGCTAAAAAAACATTGGAAGCATTAAAAGGTCATTTAGATTCTTTAGGGATAGTAGGTGATTCTACTAACAAGGTAGTAGGTGAGGTAACCTCTCAACAAAGTGGTGCAGCAGCAGATACAGAGGAATTAAAAAAAGCTCTTAGGGCACTTCAAGGAGTAGTGGCGATAGCTAAGGTAGAAGGTGTTGAAAAATTAAAAGAGAGTAATTTAGTATTGAATCAACAATCAATAGGAATAGCCAATCCAGAAAATGGAGCTAAGGTTTTAACAGCAGGTGCTAATGCAGGTGGGGCTTCTGGTCCAGAAGCAGTAGCAATAGTATCGGCAGTGAGTGGCGAAGAAATTTTAGAGTCTATAGTTAAGTCAGAAGAAAATGATGTTAAATCACTGTCAGGAAATGCCGTAGTAGGTACAACTCCATTGGAATTTGCAAAAGGAACAAACAATACTGGTCATTTAGCACAAGGGGCAGCTAAAGCAGCAGCAGTAGCTGGAGGAATCACCCTACGATCATTAGTTAAGGATGGTAAATTAGCGGCGAATAATGATAATGATAACAAGGCAGTACAATCGGCGGGAATAACAGCAGTAAATAAGTTATTGGGAGCAGTAGAAGAAATAGTGAAGAATACAGTAAAGAATGTGATTGAGAAAGTAAAGGCAGAAGTAGATAAGGCAAGAGAGCCAAAAGCAGTAGGGCAACAGTAAGAGTTGAATATAGTTGAAATGATTAGATCAGAATTTTATTAAAGGGAGCAGTAAAGCTCTCTTTTTTTATTTGCAGTATTGTATGTGTTATATGAGTTATATTTTTTTGCTTTCTTTAAGTAAGCGACAAGAATTAAGAAAGGAATAAAAGGGGAAATGATAAATAGAGTGATGATAATGATGATGGTGGTGGTGATGGTGATGGGATGTAATAGTGGAGGAGTAGCTGGAGGAGAACAGGGAAAGAATAAGTTTTTGCAGTCATTAGTTAATGTGAGTAATGAATTTTTGAATGTTTTCACTTCATTTGGGGAAATGGTAGGGAGTGTATTGGGGTTGAGTGTTGAGAGTAAGAAATCAGATGTAGGGAAGTATTTTAAGTCAATTCAGGAGACTATAGAAGGAGTTAAAATAGGACTTAATAAGATTGTTGCTGAAATGAAGGAAGAAAAGAATCCAAATGCTGAGGGAGTAGAGAGTGCAGTAAAGAAATTGGTTAGTGAGACACTTGATAAGATAATAGAGGGAGCAAAAACAGCAAGTGAGGCTATTGATGTTAAAGGTGATGAACTACTTGGTAATGTTGGTGCTGTTGGTGCTGCTGCTGGTTCTGAAGGTGAAGTTGAAAATTTAATAAAAGGAATTAGAAGTATAATAGGAGTAGCGCTTAAAAAGGGTAAACATGATGCTGGAGATGCTAATAAAGCTGAAGATGGTTCTACTGCAAGAACTGCTGCTGGTAATGGTGAAGCAGGAAAGTTGTTTAATGCTGCTAATGCTGGTGATGCTGCTAATTCAAAGGACGGAACAATAGCAGGAGCTATAGCGTTGAGAGCAATGGCAAAGGGAGGTAAATTTGCTGGTCCTAGTGAAGCTGCTGCTGAATATAATACTGGAGTAAAAAATACGGTTGTAAGTGCAGTAATTTCCACTTTCAGTATTAAATTTAATAGACTCCTTCACAGTTTTTAGTCCCTCATCTACTGTTTTTCTTATTGCTACTGTTAATGTATCTAAAGCCTTAGGACTGTAGCTAGTCCTGATAAGAAATAATTTTAGATAAAGCCAGTAAAATAAAATTAATACATAACAATAAAATTATAGAAATAAAAAGCTCTCTTATTAAGAGAGCTTCTGTTTTTTAGATGGGATTTAGAATTACTGGTAAGAATATAAAAAACAGGTTAACAAAAGCATAGATAAGGGATGAAGGGTTAAAAGGGATTAGTGAGGTATTGGGAGAGATTAAGCAAGGGGAAGGTTCTTAAGTTAAGGTTAATTAATAGGTTAATTGGTATATATTGAATATAGTTAGAATTATTAGAGCAGAAATATAGTAGAGGGAGCAATAAAGCTCTCTTTTTTTTATTTGCAGTGTCTGTGTATTTTATAAAACATATTTTTTTGCTTCTGTTATTTAAATAAAAGCTATAAAGTAGCTATAAAAAAAGGAAAAAACAAGGAGGCTAGAAGAATGAATATAGAGAAAAAAGGAGAGGGGAAAGTAAGAGTAGTGATAATAATGGTGATGATGATGGTGATGATGGGATGTAATAGTGGGGGAGTAAAGGGGGAAGGAACAGGAGGAGGAGACGGGAGAGGAGCTAAAAGTTTGAGTGAGGTATTGCTGGAAGTAGGGAGAAGTGCAGAGAATGCATTTTATGCATTTTTGGAGTTAATGTCAGATGTATTGGGATTTAGCGTGAACACAACTACAAAGAAAGAGGATGTAGGGAATCATTTTAAGAGTTTAGGTGTAAAACTTGGGAAAGCATCAGAAGAGTTAGAAGAAGTAGCAAAGAAATCGGAGACAGGTGGTGATAAGAATGATTCATCAAAAAATTTAATTAAGGAAATAGTTGATTCAGCTAGGGGAGTTTTAGGTACATTGAAAGGGTATTTAGAGTCTTTAGGAACAGTAGGTGATTCTAAGCCAGTAGGTGAGGCAGGAAGTGATGCTACAGGGGCATCAGCAAATGAAGGTGAGTTAAGTAAGGCTCTTAAAGCATTGAAAGGAATAGTAGAGATAGCAAAAGGTGCAGGTGTTGCAGAACACCGATTGCAGGGATTATGTCGTTAAATGGAACTGGTATAGATAATAAGGAGGGAGTTAGGATATTAGCTACAGATAATAAAGCATCGGCCGTAACAGATGCAGGTAAAGCTGCATTAATAGTATCATCAGTAAGTGGAGAAGAAATATTAGCATCAATAGTTAAATCTGAAGAAGGTGATTCGGCATTAGGAGGAACAGCTCCAGATGATAAGACAACTGCGGTGAAATTTGCCAAAGGAGGTAATGTAGCTAACTTAGCAACTGCAAATACTCCAAAAGCATCAGCAGTATCAGGAGGGATAGCATTGCGTTCATTGGTGAAGGATGGGAAACTAGCATCCGGAGCGGCAGATGGTAGTGCAGGAGGTAAACAAGATGTACAAGCAGTAGGGATGAGTGCAGTAAATAAACTATTAGTAGCAGTGGAAGATTTGGTTAAAAAGACAGTAAAGAATGTACTAGAGAAAGTAAAGCAAGGAGTAGATGAGGCAAGAAAACCAAAAACATCCAATTATCCAATAAGATAGATATTAAATTACTTGAAAGTGGGATAGAAGGAAATATAGAGATAAATTTGGATTTCCTTCTATATTGTTATTTTAGTAATTGGTTTAGACTGATAAACAGTATTATGACTTTTTTTAGATTAACTTTCAAAGTCATATTTTTTTGTATTAAACTGTAAAACATTTTCAACTATATTATCTCTTAAACCAAATCTGATTAGTAAAAATAACGTTATTAATATTTTACTTCAAATGTTTCTTTACATATATTTAATTTTTTATTTTTTCCTTATAGTAGCTTTATCATCGTCATTTGCTTGTATAGTTTCAATACCTATCATTATTGATTATTAGTATTACCAAGTATAATTTTTACTTTATTAGAAGTGTAGTTCTTAATAATCGCCATCTATCTTTTTTATTATGAGTTTGATTTTGTTTTTTCTTTTTTGCTATTTTCAGAAGAAAGGTAAATAATAAAATGAGACTAAGAAAGGCATGAAAGAGGAATTGGGAGAAGAGAATTAGAGAGAGGAGGAGAGAGAGGGAAGAGAGGAGAGATAAAGAGGGGGAGAATAAGAGTAATAATAGTGATGGTGATGATGATGGTGATGATGGGATGTAATAGTGGGGGAGTAAAGGATCCAGAGAAAGTATTTTTGAGTGAGATGGTAAATTTAGGTAAAGGATTTTTGGACGTATTTGTTGCTTTTGGGGATATGATTACGGAGACATTAGGAATAAAGGCAGAGACTAAAAAAAGTGATATAGGTAAGTATTTTAGTGATATTGAGAAGACTATGAATTCAGTAAAGGAAAAGTTGCAAGAAGAAGTATCAAAGAATGGGCAATATGAGAAAGTTAGGAAGGTAGTTGAGGAGTTTATTAGTGGTACTGTAGATAAGATAGCTGCAGGAGCAAAAGAAGCAGCTTTAGGAGCTAGTGGTGGAGGTAGTGAAGTAATAGGAAGTGCTGTCAAAAATGGGGATGCATCTCCTTCAGAATTACGAAGTGTTAAATCTTTGGTGAAAGGAATTAAAGAGATAGTTGAGATTGTGTTAAAAGGGAAGGGAGATGCAGGTGCTGATGTTACTAAAGGTGATAGTAAGAAAGATGTTGGTAAATTATTTACTATGACTAATGATCAAGCTGATAATACGGCAGCCCAAGCAGCAGCAGCAAGTATAGGAGCTATAAATGGAGTTGATATGTTGCAAGCGATAGTAAAATCGAAGGAAGATCCTAAAGTTGATGATACTAATGGAATTGAGAAAGCTGAAGATGCAGCAGGAATTGCAGTTGCTAAAGCTGTTGCTGGTAAGAAAGAAATTAAGGAAGGGGCAAAGAAGGATGCAGTAATAGCCGGAGGGATAGCACTTAGAGGTATGACTAAATTAGGTAAATTTTCTATTAAGGATAATGATGAAGATGCATTAAAGACAGTCAATGGGGCAGTAGCAAGTGCAGTAAATAAGGTATTGAGTACATTGACAATAGCAATAAGGAATAGATTGGATGAAGGATTAAAAGAGATAAATAAGGTGTTAGGAGAGATTAAACAAGGAGAAGGATCTGTTGCCAAAATTAATGAATAAAAGAATAAGATAATTAGTACAATTTAGGATATAATTAAATTTTTTAATAAAAACTTGGTTAATGAGAGCAATCAAGCTCTCTTTTTTTATTTTAGGTATTGTGTGTGTTATATAAATCATTTTTTTTCTTTTAATCCTTAATAAATAAGCTAGTAAGAAAGCTAAAAAGAAAGAAAAAATAAGGAGGCGAAGAAAATGAATAGAGAAGTAAAAGAAGGAGAAATAAAAGAGATAGGAATAGAGAGAGTGAGAGAGAGAGGGAATAGAATGGATAAGATGTGGGATAGAATGAGAATAAAGGGAATAATATTAATGATGATGATGGTGATGATGATGATGGGATGTAATAGTGGGGGAGTAGGAGAAGCAGAGCAAGGTAAAAATAAATTTTTGCAATCTTTAGTTAATGTGAGTGAAGAATTTTTGAATGTTTTTACATCATTTGGGGAAATGGTGGGGAGTGTATTGGGATTGAAGGCCGATTCTAAGAAGTCCGATGTTGCTGCTTACTTTAAGACAGTTCAAGATACTGTGCAAGGAGCCAAGGATGGGCTTAATAAAATTGTTGCTGAAATGAAAAAAGAGAGTAATCCTCATGCTGCAGCTACTGAGACTGCAGTAAAGAAATTAGTTAGTGAAACACTTGATAAAATAATTACTGGGGCAAAGACAGCAAGTGAGGCAATTGGTGGTGATGCTAATGACTTCATAGGTAATGTTGCTGCTGGTGGTGCTAATGGTGCTGGTGCTGGAGCTAAGGGCGATGGTGTTGAAAATTTAGTAAAGGGCATTAAATCAATTGTGGATATAGTACTTAAGAACAAAGGAAGTGCTGAGGCTGGAGATGGTAAAAAAGCCGATGCTCTTGGGGCAAGAGGTAATAATGCTGGTGATGCAGGAAAATTATTTGGTAATACTGATAATAATGGTGCTATTGCCGCAGATGCGAAGAAGGCAGCAGCAGATGCAGCAAAAGCAGTTGGGGCCGTTACTGGAGCTGACATATTGCAAGCTATTTCTAAAAATAATGGTGATTCAGCTAAGTTAGCTAATCATAATGCTTCTGCTCAAGTTACTGGTGTTGCTTCTGATATTAAAGATGCTGTTATAGCGGGGGGGATAGCATTGCGAGCGATGGCAAAGGGAGGAAAATTTGCTAATGAGAAGGATAATGCTAATAATGATGTTGTTACTGCGGTTAGGGGAGCAGCAGTAAGTGCAGTAAGTAAGGCATTAGATACATTAACAATAGCAATAAGAGAAGCAATGGACTTGGGTCTTAAAGAAATAAAAAAAGTGATGAAAATTAATAATGATACTCCTGTAGCAACATCTGAGAAGAGTGGTTCTGGTGTTAAAAATCAATAATCAAAATTATATAAGTAAATAAAAAATAAGAAAAATAAAGTTGTAAAGATAAGATACTAAGAGTTAAGCTCTTTGTATCTTTTATTTTATGGTGTGTTGAGTAAAGATATATTGCTTTATATTATTAATTTTATTATTTGTGTTTTTTAAATATAATGAAAGATATTCAGTTTATTTATTTTATGAAATTGTACATACAAAAAAAGACAATACATTATTAAAGATAAGTTTTAATATCGATTATTAAGGAGGATAGTAAAAGAGAAATTAGGGAAAATTGTAGGAGAATATGGGAAATATGAGAAAGTGAAGGTAAGGTAGAGGAATTTATTGGGGGGAGATAAGTAAGATTGAAGAAGGAGCCAAGGAAGCAGCAAAGGGTGCTAATGAAGGCATTTTTATTGGTAATGCTGTTCAAAATCAGACTGCAGTTGCTGCTAATAAAGAATCTATTATTTCATTAGTCAAAGGAATCAAGGCAATTGTTGGAATAGTGTTAAGGGATGGTGAAGGTAGTGCAGATGCTAGTAAGACGGCAGATGGTGATAAGAAGGATATTGGGAAGTTGTTTGCAGATGAAGATGCTAATAGAGCTCAAGAAGCAGAGGCAGCTAAGGCAAGTGCATCAATAGGAGCAGTAAGTGGTGCTGATGTGTTGCAATCTATAGTTAAATCTAAAGAGAATCCTTCTGTTTATGATATTGAGGGAATTGAGAAAGCTGGAGATGCAGCAGAGATAGCAGTTGCTAAAGCTGTTGATGGCAAGAAAGAAATTAAGGAAGGGGCAGCAAAGAAAGATGCAGTAATAGCAGGAGGGATAGCATTGAGAGGGATGGGAAAGGAAGGTAAATTTGCGGCTAAGGATGGTGATGATGGTAAACATGCAAATGCAGTGAATGGAGCAGTAGCAAGTGCAGTAAATAAGGTGTTGAGTATATTGGTGATGGCGATCAGGAATAGATTGGATGAAGGATTAAAAGAGATAAATAAGGTGTTAGGAGAGATTAAACAAGGAGAAGGGTCTGTTGTCAAAATTAATGAATAAAAGAATAAGATAAGAATAAGATCATTAGGATAAAATTGAGAATATAGTTAAATTTTTTAAATAAAAATTTAGTTAATGAGAGCAATCAAGCTCTCTTTTTTTATTTGTGGTATTGTGTATGTTATATAAAGCCCCATTTATTTGTTTTTTGATTTTAAATAAAAGCTATAAAGTAGCTAGAAAAAAATAAAAAATAAGGAGGCTAGAAGAATGAAGAAAGAGAAAAAAGAAGAGGGGAAAGTAAGAGTAGTGATATTAATGATGATGGTGATGATGATGGGATGTAATAGTGGAGGAGTGAAAGGAGAAGAAGCAGGAGGAGGAGACGGGAGAGGATTAAGTGGAGCAATGATGGAAGTAGGGAGAAGTGCAGAAAGGGCATTTTATGCATTTATAGAGTTAATGTCAGATGTATTGGGATTTACTGCAAAAGTGGATACAAAGAAGAGTGATGTAGGAAATTTATTTTGATAGTCTAGGTAAGAAGCTTGGAGATGCTTCAAAAGAGTTAGAAGAGGTGGCAAAAAAATCAGAGACAGATACTAATAAAGATGATTTATCAAAGAATTCAATTAGAAAGGCAGTTAATTCAGCTAAGGAAATTTTAGAGATATTGATAGAACATTTAGGGTCTTTAAAAGGGATCGGAGATGACAATATAGTAGGTGAGGCAGCAAGTGGTGGTGCCGCTGCAGTAGGAACATCAGTAGATGAAACTGAATTAAAAAAAGCTCTTAAGGCATTGCAAGAGATAGTGAAAGTTGCACAGGGAGTAGGTGTTACAGAGTTAAAAGCAGGGACTGCGGCATTAAATGTGACCGGAGTAGATAATAAGGATGGAGCTAAGATATTGGCTACAAGTGGTGCTGATAATCCTGCAGCAACAGATGCAGGTAAAGCAGCAGCGATACTATCAAGTGTAAGTGGTAAAGAAATTTTAGCATCAGTAATCGCGTCAAAAGAGAATGATGCAGCATTAGGAGCGTCTGCAGATGCAAATACAAGTGCAATTTCTTTTGCAAGAGGAGGACCAGCAAATCATTTAGCAGGTGCAAATACTCCGAAAGCAGCAGCGGTAGCAGGTGGTATAGCGCTACGATCATTGGTTAAGACAGGTAAATTAGGAAAAGGAGCAGCGGATAATGCTACAGGAGGAGGAAAAGAAGTACAAGGAGTAGGAATAACAGCAGTGAATAAGTTGTTAGGGGCAGTAGAAGAGATAGTGAAGAAGACAGTAAAGAATGTATTGGAGAAAGTAAAGGAAGAAGTGGATAAGGCAAGAGATCCAAAAGCAGTAGGGAAGCAGTAATATTTATATTATTTATATCGTTGAAAATGATTAGGTAGAAATATTAGTGAAGAGAGCAATCAAGCTCTCTTTTTTTATTTTCAGTATTGTGTATGTTATATAAATTATTTCTATATAAGTCATATTTTTTTCTTCTAATCCTTAATAAATAAGCTATAAGAAAGCTAAAAAGAAAGAAAAAATAAGGAGGCGAATAAAATGAATAGATAAGTAAAATAAAGAGAAATAAAAGGGAAGAGAGGGATATAGAGAGGGATATAGAGAGGGATATAGAGAGTGAAGAGAATGGATAAGATAGGGAATAGAATGGGAATAAAGGGAATAATATTGATGATGATGATAGTGATGGGATGTAATAGTGGGGTTAAGGATCCAGAGAAAGTGTTTTTGAGTGAGATGGTAAATTTAGGGAAAGGATTTTTAGATGTATTTGTGAGTTTTGGGGATATGATTACGGGGACATTAGGAATAAAGGCGTATACAAAGAAGAGTGAGATTGGTGGGTATTTTAGTAAGATAGCAGAGACAATGAAGGAAGTTAGAGGGAAATTAGGGAAGATTTTAGAAGAATATGGAAGTTATGAAAAGGTGAAAGTTAAGGTAGAGGAATTTATTGGGGAGATAAGTAAGATAGAAGCAGGAGCAAAAGAAGCAGCTGGGGGTGCTAGTGGTGATGTTATTATTGGTAATGCTGTTCAAAATCAAGATGCTGTTTCTGCAGCGGTTGATAGTGTTAATAAGATTGTAGGTGGTATTAAAACTATTGTTGGAGTGGTATTAAAGGAGGGAGAGGGAAATGCAGAAACTACTAAGACAGCAGAAGATGAAAAAAAATCGGTAGGTGGGTTATTTGCTAAAGGAACTGCTGATGATGGAACAGAAGCGCAAGCAGCAGCAGCAAATGCTTCTGTAGGAGCAGTAAGTGGAGCTGATATATTACAAGCTATAGCAAGGTCTGGAAATGCTAATACTAAAGATATTAATACGGTAACTAATGCTGCAGAAATTGCAGTTGCTAATAAAGATTCTGCTACTAAAACACTTGATCAAGCTAAAGTAGATGCAGTAATAGCAGGAGGAATAGCATTGAGAGGGATGGCAAAGGAAGGGAAGTTTTCAGCTAAGAGTGAAGAGAAAAATGCAAATGCAGTCAATGGAGCAGTAGCAAGTGCAGTAAATAAGGTGTTAAGTACGTTGGTGGTAGCAATCAGGAATAGAGTGGATGAAGGATTGAAAGAGATAAATAGGGTGTTAGGAGAGATTAAACAAGGAGAAGGGTCTGTTGCCAAAATTAATGAATAAAAGAATAAGATAATTAGTACAATTTAGAATATAATTAAATTTTTTAATAAAAACTTAGTTAATGAGAGCAATAAAGCTCTCTTTTTTTATTTTCGGTATTGTGTATGTCATATAAATTATTTCTATATAAAACATGTTTTTTTTCTTCTAATCTTTATTAGATAAGCTATAAAAAAGCTAGAAAAAAATAAAAAATAAGGAGGCTAGAAGAATGAAGAAAGAGAAAAAAGAAGAGGGGAGAATAAGAGTAATAATGGTGATGATGATGGTGATGATGGGATGTAATAGTGGTGTGGTGGAAGCAGAGCAAGGAAAGAATAAGTTTTTGCAATCTTTAGTTAATGTAAGTAATGAATTTTTGAATGTTTTCACTTCATTTGGGGATATGGTGGGGAGTGTATTGGGATTGAGTGTTGAGAGTAAGAAGTCGGATGTGGGGAATTATTTTAATACAGTTCAGAGTACAGTAGAAGGAATTAAGAGTGGGCTTAATAAGATTGTTGCTGAAATGAAGGAAGAAAAGAATCCGAATGCTGAGGCTACAGCTACTGCAGTTAAAACATTGGTTGAGAGTAAACTAGATAAGATAATAGCTGGAGCGAAGGAAGCAAGTGAGGCAATAGGAGTAGAAGGAAGTGAACTAATTGGTAATGTTGCTACTGCGGGTGCTGCTGGTGGTGCTGCGGGTGAGATTGAGAAACTAGTAAAGGGAATTAAGGGGATAGTAGAGGTGGTATTAAAAGAAGGTAAACATGATGCTGGAGATGATAAAAAGGCAAGTGATGGGAGTACTTCAAGAACTGGGGGAAATGCTGCTGATGGAGAAGCAGGGAAGTTGTTTGCTAATGATAATGCAGGTGCTAATGCTAATGATTCAAAGAAAGTAGCAACAGATGCAGCAAAAGCAGTAGGAGGAGTAAGAGGATCAGATATATTGCAGGCTATAGTTAGGGATGGTGGAGATGCATTAAAATTGGCTACTGCTGCTAATGGTGGTGGTGATGGCAAGAAGGATGCGATAATAGCAGGAGCAATAGCATTGAGAGGGATGGCAAAGGGAGGAAAATTTGCTAATGATAATGATGGAACTGCTGAAGTTACTACTGCAGTTAAAGGGGCATCTATTAGTGCAGTAACTAAAGCACTAGATACATTAACAATAGCAATAAGGAAGATAATAGACGCAGGACTTAAAGAAGTAAAAGCAGCAATGAAAATCAATGCTAATGCTATTCCTGTGGTGTCTGATAAGATTGCTTCTGATGCTAAGAATCAATAGTTAGATTATATGACTCAAGAATAAAATAAGATAAATAAAGTTATAACGGGAAGATACTGGGAGCTAAGTTCTTAGTATCTTTTATTTTATTTTGTCTAAAAGATATATTTTATTTGCTATTGCTAACATTTGTTATTTATTATCCGTTAATTCATAGTTGTGTCCATTTTGTTTTTTTGATTCTCCTTGGAATAAAAGCTATGAAAGAAAGCTAAAAAGAAAGAAAAAATAAGGAGGCGAAGAAAATGAAAATAGAAGAAACAAAATGGAGAAGAGAAATAGAGATAGGAATAAAGGCAGATACAAAGAAGAGTGAGATAGGGAAGTATTTTAGTGATATTGAGAAGACTATGATTTCAGTAAAGGAAAAGTTGCAAGAAGAAGTATCAAAGAATGGGAAATATGAAAAAGTTAAAACAGTTGTTGAGGAGTTTATTAGTTGGACTGTAGATAAGATAGCTGCAGTAGCTAAGGAAGCAGCTAGTGGTGCTATTGGTGATGTAATAGGAAATGCTAAGAAAGGTGAAGATGCTAGTCCTGCAGAAGCAGGAAGTGTTAATAAATTAGTGAAAGGAATTAGAGAAATATTTGAGGTGGTTTTAAAGAAGGGAGAAGGAGATCCAAATGCTACTAAAACTGGAGAGACAGAGCAAAAATCAGTTGGTAATTTGCTTGCTACACAGAATGATGTCACAGAACAACAAGCTGCAGCAGCAAGTGCATCAATATGAGCAATAAGTGGAGCTGATAAATAAGTGGAGCTGATATCTTGCAGGCTATATCACATTCTGAAGATGTTAGCGTTAGTAAAGATATTAATACTGTGATTAATGCAGCAGAGATTGCAGTTGCCAAAAAGGGCTCTGGTACTAAGACTCTTGATCAAGCAAAGAAAGATGCAGTAATAGCAGGAGGGATAGCATTAAGGGCAATGGCAAAAGATGGTAAATTTGCGGCTAAGCAGGATGCTAGTGATAAATATGCTAATGCAGTAAATGGTGTAGTAGCAAGTGCAGTAAGTAAGGTATTGAGTACATTGACAATAGCAATCAGGAATAGAGTGGATTTAGGATTAAAAGAGATTAATAAATTATTAGGAGAAATTAAGCAAGGAGAGGGTTCTGAAGCTAAAGTTAGTGAATAGTTTGAATTAGAAATATTTTGAATATATTTGGATTAATTAGGTAAATAATTAGTTAAGAGTGCTTATTTTAGCTCTCTTTTTTTATTTGCGGTATTGTGTATGTTGTAATAAAGCCTTATTTATTTGTTTTTGCTTTTAAAAAGATAAGCTAGAAAAAAATAAAAAATAAGGAGGCTAGAAGAATGAATATAGAGAAAAAAGGAGAGGGGAAAGTAAGAGTAATAATAGTGATGATGGTGATGATGATGGTGATGATGGGATGTAATAGTGGTGGTAGAGATCCAGAGAAAGTATTTTTGAGTGAGATGGTAAATTTGGGGAAAGGGTTTTTAGATGTTTTTGTGAGTTTTGGCGATATGATTACAGGGACGTTGGGGATAAAGGCAGAGACTAAAAAAAGTGAGATAGGGAAGTGTTTTAGTGATGTTGAGAAGACTATGCAAACTACTAAAGTAAAGTTAAATGAAATTTTAGAAAAGCATGGGAAATATGAAAAAGTTAAAACAGTTGTTGAACAGTTTATTAGTGGTATTATAGAAAAGATTGCTGCAGGAGCAAAAGAAGCGGCAAGTGGTGCTACTAGTGATGGTGCTATTGGAAATTCTAAGGCAAATGAAGATGCTAGTCCTGCAGAAGCAGGAAGTGTTAATAAGTTAGTAAAAGGAATTAAAGAAATAGTTAAGGTGGTTTTAGAGGGTAAAGGTAATCCAGAAGCTACTAAGACTGCAGAAGCGGAGAGAAAATCAATTGGTAAGTTGCTTAGTGGTAAAGGGGCTAATGATGGAGAAGAGAAACATGCGGCAGCAGCAAGTGCTTCAATAGGAGCAGTAAGTGGAGCAGATATATTGCAGGCAATAGCTAAGTCTGTTGAGACTGCTGGTGGAGTTGATATTGACCAAGCAAAAGATGCTGCAAGTATTGCTGCTTCTAAGAAAGATAATGCGGCTGATTTTGCAGCTGCAAGGAATGATGCAATGATAGCAGGAGGGATAGCCTTAAGAGCAATGGCTAAAGATGGTAAACTTTCTGCTAAGACTGGTGAAGATAAATCAGCTCATGCAATAAATGGAGCAGTAGCAAGTGCAGTAAATAAGGTATTGAGTACATTGGTTATAGGGATAAGGAATAGAGTAGATGAAGGATTAAAAGAGATAAATAAGGTGTTAGGAGAGATTAAACAAGGAGAAATTTCTGAGGCTAAGACTAATTAATATGTGAATTAATAATATATTGAATATAGATAAAATTATTAGATAAGAACGCTGATAAAGGGAGCAATAAAGCTCTCTTTTTTTATTTGCAGTATTGTCTGTGTTATATAAGTCATATTTTTTTGCTTCTTTTAAAGAAAAGCTATAAAGAAAGTAGCTAAAAAGAAAGAAAAAAACAAGTAGGCGAAGAAAATGAAAGAAGGGAAGAGAGAAGAGGAAGTAAGAGAGTATGAGAGAGGAGAGATAAAGAGAGTGAGAAGAATAGTAAAAGGAATAATAATGGTGATGATGGTGGTAGTGATGGGATGTAATAGTGGAGGAGTAGGAGGAGTAGAGGGGAAGGTAAACTTGGAAGCTAAGAATAGTTTTTTAGAGTCATTAGTTGCGATTGGAGAAGGATTCCAGGAGATTTTTGGTGTGTTTGGGAATACTGTTGGTGATGTATTAGGATTTAGTGTAGTTAAATCGGGGGATAAAAAAAGTAAGGTAGGAGAACACTTTGAAAAAGTAAAAAAGGGATTGGAAGATACTAATAAAAAATTAAAAGAGCTGTCAGGTGATATTTCTGGGGCTAAGAATGCTGATGTAAGTACAGTTGAAACTATTAAGGGTGTAATTAAAGGAGTAAGTGATGTTTTCGAGGGATTAATTGGTGCTCTAACTAAACTTTCTGAGGTAATTAATGATAGTGCTGCTGATGTTGGCGATAATGCTGATGCTGTTCCTAGTGCGGCTGAAAAAATTGGTGTTGAGTCTATTATTAAAAATGTAGAGGTAATTACTGGTATAGCAAAGAAATCAGGTGTAGAGATTGTTACGGGTAATGCTGGTAATCAAATAGCTGCTGCTGCTAATGCTACTGATGCTATTGCTGTACTTGGAGGTCATACTGAAAAGGCTTCTCAGGGAGCTGGTTCAAAGTTAGCGGATGAAGTGTCAAAGGCAGATCCATGGGCAATGATAGATAAGATTAAAAATGCTAAGGCTAGTGATGGTGCTGCTCTTAAAGCTGGTAATCATGATGCTGGGATATTATCTGCTTCTAATAACAAGGCTGATGCAGGTGCTGGAGCAAAAAGTAATGCGGATTTAGCAGCAGCTGTTGCATTGAAGGCAATGACCAAGAGTGGCAAATTTAGTGCTTCTGCTAATGATTCTGGAGCAGTAAGAGCAGCAGGGGTAAGTGCGGTAAATAAGGTATTAGGGGTACTTGATTTTATAATTAAGAGAACAGTAGAAAGTAATTTAGAAAGAGTAAGAGAAGCAGTTAAGGGAGTAAAATACTCTAATAGTGTTGAATTTGAGGCTAAGCAGTCTGATGCTACTCAGTCTACTGTTACTAAGTAAATCAGGAATTTAAATAGGAATAATAAAGTTATTTAAGTAAGAAAAATACGTCTCTCGTTAGTCAGGAGAGATGTTTTTTTTGTAATCCTAATTTGTCTGTTACTGAGAGTGCAGTGGGAAGATATATTGGCAGCAATTGCTGCAGCTAAGAATGGAATAAATGCGTCTGCTGGCCAAATTAGTGCTGCAAAAAATGCTTATGACATTGCAGAAGTTGCTATTAAAAATAGTATAGATGCAGGTGTTGATGTTACTAAAGGTGAAATAAAAGGGAAAAGAGAAATAGGGAGAGAGAATATAATGGATAGAATGAGAGTTAAGGGAATAATATTGATGATGATGATAGTGATGGGATGTAATAGTGGGGGAGGAATAAAGGAAGGAGAGGAAGGGAAAGCAAGGAAGGGAGATGGGAGTGTAATAGATTTAAAGGTAGTAGGGGAAAAGATAAAAAGTGCAGTGGAGTTTGCTGGAAAAGTAAAGGAAGTGCATACTTTAGTTAAGTCAGTTGACGAGTTGGCTAAAGCTATAGGGAAAAAAATTCAGGAGAACACCGATACTTTAGGTACTGATGGAGCCCATAATGGATCTTTAGTTGCAGGAGCGTTTCAAATGGTATTAACTATAAAGACTAAATTAGAAACATTGGCAGCATTAGATGGAATTTCTAGTGATCTGAAAGCAAAAGTTGATGATACTAAGGGTAAAGCTGAATCATTTATATCTAAAGTGAAAACAAAACACTCTGATCTTGGTAAAGAGGGTGTTACTGATGATCATGCAAAAGAAGCAATAGATTACAAAACTAAGGCTAATGGAGATAAAGGCGCTAAGGAATTGGGGGAACTTAATACATTAATTGATACATTATTAAGTTTTGCTAATAAATCAGTAGAGGCTTCGATTGCAGAGCTTGTAATCAAACCTACTACTTAAAGAAGTTAAATTATATATTATATAAATACCAAGATATTCAAGTGGGATAATAACTTTAAAAAAACAAATAAAGTTATAAAGTAAAGATATTGGGAGTTAAGCTCTTGGTATCTTTTATTTTATAGTGTATAAACGTGGGTTTATTACTTTATATGATTAATTTTATTATTTGTGGTTTTTAAATGTTCTAATTAAAAATATTCAGTTTATTGTATAAAATTGTACAAACAAAGATAATTTATTATAAAAAATTTGTGATTATAATGTAAAAAGAATATACTAGGAGGCCTAAAAAGAGAAGAGCAAGATAAGGTTTGAAGTTTGAGTGAAATATTACTACTGGAAGTAGGAAGAAGTGCAGAGAATGTTTTTTACTTATTTGTTGAGTTAATGTCAGGTGCTTTGGGATTTAATGCGAATTACACTACAAAGAAAGAAAACGTAGGAAATCATTTTAAGAATTTAGGTAAGAAGCTTGGTAGTATTTGTTATGTAAATCATATTTTAATGAATCATGTTTTTTTGCTTCTAATTCTTAAGTATTTTAGTGTTACCCTATACCAATCACCAAAATTATAAAAAAATGTAGATTAATATCAGCTAGTATAATTTATTTTAATACTCTAAGATTGATATTAATTGATAATAAGCACTCAGCTTAATATGGGTTCAGCATATTAACTGTTTTTATTAATTCGTAAATTGTGTGTTAATTGATATTTTTATAAAACAAACTATATAAAATTCTTTTTCTAAATATAAATTTATAACACATACAATCTTATTTATTTTTTATTGTCAGTTCTTTTCAAATTTACTTCAACAGAAAAATTAAGAAAACAAATGAAATATACTATATCTCTTTTTTAAAAGAAAAAATTGTTAATAAGTAAATAATTTTAGAATAGGGATGTAAAAAAATAGTAATTTTAATTAAGAAAAAATTGTATTTTAAATAAAGTGATATATATTATTAATTAATAATCATTACTATTTAGTAATAGTGATTATTAATTCTAAAGAAGGAGAATATTTGTGAGAAAAAATTTATTTATATTATTAGTTTTGGGGTTAGCATCTTGTAATCTAGATTCTAAATTATTGGATAATAAAGGAAGACCTGATAATTTTTTAAAAGATGTTGTAAATAATGTTCAAGATGTTGTAAATGACGTTCAAGGTGATGAACTAATAAAAGAAGATGTTGTTAATAAAGTTTCTGTTGAAAAAGTAGTAAAAGGAGATTCTGTAATAAAAGATGAGAAAGGGGAATTAATATCTGCCCTTATAAATGATATTAATAGTGTTATGGGATTATTAAATCAAGATAAAGCTGAAGTTGAAGATGCAAATCAATATGGTATGAAGAATGAAGTGTTTAAATTTGTGTTAAATGCTGTTAATAATAAGACATTGGATCATGATGATAATAAGGAAATAAGACGATTATTTTATTCCTCTTTATTATACAATAGAGAAAGAATAAAAGATTTTGCAGAAATTCTTAAAAAAGTAGAATCGGATAATACAAATAAGGGTGCATGGATTCAAGATATAATGAATGCTGTAGTAGTAGATCTTCAGTTTGGTTTTGAGAGAGTAATTAATAAATTAGAAGAGAATAGGGATAAACTTAATAAATTGAGTCTTGTTGATTTAAGAGAAATTAAATCAAAGCTTGAGGAAATTCAATTACAAAAATTAAATTGGAGGAAAGCCGTAGATAGTCTTATTTCATCTTATAAAGCTAAGACAGATGGAATTGATTCTGATAGTAAGAAATTGATAGAGCATATTGATAAAAAATATAAAGATCTTATTAAAGTTAAAATTCCCGGAATGAAGGCAGTATCTAATAGAATTATAGCTATTCTAGGTACAATTAAGTAATTTATTATAATTATTTGAAATACAAAGGAAGATAGATTAATTAATAATAGTCTATCTTCCTATATTTTTGTTGTATAAATGTATTTAGGTTCAATTTGGTAGAAAAAATTTATTTTATACATATTATAAAAACAAAAAGGAGTCTTTAATTTATTTAAATTTTACTTTTATAACGGGTTAGCCTTATAAAGTTTTAGCCCGCGTTTATTAATCAATTTCATGGGTTGATATAATTAAACAATACATCTTTTAATATTAAATACTGTAAATAAAAAATATTCAATTATTCAATATTAATTTTAATTATTTTCTGTGTTTTGAGGGTTTATTGTTAAGTAAAATAAGTGAATTTAGTTGATGTTCACGATACGAAGATATTAGAAAAGATTTGTTTTTGTATTTTGTGAGTTTTTTTATAGGGAATACCCATTTGTTTTAGATTTAGGTTAATGTATGATTTGAGAGTATGTATATCTTTGTTAGAGTTTTGATCAAGAAAAAAGGATTCAATTAGATTAGCAATAGTAGACTTTAATTCATTGTTACTATTTTTATAAAGTAGTAAATTTGCAGTATTATGTATACGTAAATTTTCAAACGAATTAATGAAAATTAAGTTTTCAAGACTATTTAGTGAAGTAGGTTTACTTACAAGTTTGATACTTTTGTATTTTGGATGTTTTAAAATGGCTTCATAAAAGTAAGAATTGTCCTTTTTGTTTAGAGATTTAAGAATAATAGAATAAATATATTCTAAATGTTTAGTAGTTATATTTGTACGAAATAATTTTTTGAGAATACGATTAAGTTTTACGTGAATAATATTAAAATTATTTTTTTTAGAAAATAAATAGCATTTATAATTAATGTGGAGTTGACTAAAGTATAATTTTTGATTTGTAAATTGGATGATGATGTGTAAATAATAGTATCATGTGTATAATTAGTGATAGTAAATTTTTTTTGGTGAATTGAGATAATGGAATACCAGAAGAAAGTAAGATACCTATTGCTTTGAGTTCTGTACTATTTGATATTAAGAGGTAATTTGTACAAAAATTAATAATTTCTTTAGGATTTATTTCAATTATAAGATTGTTTGTACTATTGGTAAATACGTTTTCATTATTTTTTTGATGTTTGATTTTTTTAAAAAATTTTTTTATACTAATCATTTTAAATAAATATATATCTGTTTTAAATAATTGTCAACTTTGTATTTT